>NZ_JAUBTO010000057.1:0-45936 GCF_036702495.1 Microcoleus sp. C2D2
TAGGTGAGAAAATTTTTGAGGACTCTTAATTCATGAAAAGTCCCAGTCCTCTGAGTCCGATCTGCGGAATGTGGGTTGAACAGAAGCGGTTAGAGTGCGATCTAGACTGAAAGGCGAGATCCTTTTGGCTCAAGATTTGAATTAAAAGTAGAGGCAATATTCGCTCATAGTTGAGTGAAGTGAAATCATCTATGATAGCAATCCTATTTCATTTGTGAACAATTTTTATGCCCAGCACGCGATCGAGTCGAGGAGGGGGTTTTAACGATTTCCCCCCTTCCCCTTCTAGTTAAAAATCCCTCAGTTGAGCAGTTTGAACCGGAACTTCTTTAATCTGGGCACCGCGGCGCACCTTCAGTTGCAGAATTTGACCGATTTGGCTGTTTTCCACCAAATTTTGCACCTGTTCGGGTTCAGTCATTCCCTCGCCGTCAATTTGAACGATGACATCCCCCTTGCGAATCCCTGCTTCCTCAGCAGGCGTATTTGGCACAACTCGCATCACTAACACCCCTTTCACTTCCGGCACAATCAAAGGAGCATTGGGGTCAGAATTATTCTCTCTGGCCATTTCAGGAGTCAAAGCAATCATCTCAATCCCCAAAAACGGATGGCTGACTTGTTCTCCCTTGGCTAACTGCGCGTAGATGGCCTTGGCTTTGTCGATCGGAATCGCAAAGCCAATACCCATTGCGTCGGCTCGAATCGCCGTGTTGATGCCAATCACTTCTCCTCTGCTGTTTAACAGGGGGCCGCCGGAATTGCCGGGATTGATGGCGGCGTCGGTTTGAATGAAATCGAGCCGCTTGTCGGGAATGCCGAGGGCTGCACTGGAGCGTTTGAGGGTGCTGATAATGCCCAAGGTGACGGTGTTGTCAAATCCGAGGGGGTTACCCACAGCGATCGCCCAATCTCCCACTTTCACCGCGTCAGAATCTCCCAAGGTGGCCGTCGGCAGGTTTAATTGCTTGGTATTAATTTTGACAACAGCCAAATCTGTTACTTCGTCAGTACCTTGCACTTCTCCTGGAAATGTCCTGCCGTCGTTTAAGGTGACAGTCACTCGATCGGCTTTGTCAACTACGTGAGCGTTGGTTAAAACAATCCCGCTTTTGTCAATAATGAAGCCGGAACCTTGACCGCGCAACCGTTCTTGTCTGGGCATCATGCTGCGCAAATCTTCTCCCAAAAATCTGCGGAAGAAGGGGTCTTCCATTAAGGGATAGATGTTGCGGCTGACAGTGCGCTCGGTATCAATGCGGACAACTGCTGGCCCGACTCGATCGACTGCCGCCGTCACAAAACTGCCGGTATCCGCCGGGAGTTCCGGGCCGCGCAGCGCTAACAGTTGGGGATGCGGGGGGGTGGCTGGGGAACTCTGGAACTGTACTTTCGGGACGGCTGTTTTGGGCTGTTCCCGCAAGTTGGGCGAGGACTTGATGTCAGTGGCAGAGGCTGGTGCAGGGCTGATTGTCCAAGCATTTAGGGCGATCGTAATTGCTAAAATTAGGGTTAACAGGCGAACTGCGATTCGGGGTGCGGGGCGAGAAAATTTGAACAGTCTCATAGTGTCGCTCTTTGTCAAGCTGAGTTAATTGGGTGCAGGTGTTCTCGCACGGATTGAATATTCGATCGCGAGCTAGCTCCTAAACATATTTTAATAATCAAACGTAGGTTGAGCAAAGCGAGACTCACCATTCTAAGCTAATAAGTTGGGTAAAACCTCAACCGGGTCTACAAGTCATGTAGAGCAAGACTTTCAAATACCTATTATATTTTATAATCAATCGCTGACCTATACGTTCTGTTACGATAATGCCGGGGCTAACAGATAATGGGTAAAGTAAGAGTTAGAATATATTGTCTTTTTAGATTTTAAGCTAAGTTGGTATTAATTTTTAGTTGTTCTTGAGGTTCATGTTTCTACTTGACCAGTCAATTTAAAATAGGCAAAAACCATGAAACCTTATCAGCCCAGCAACAAAGTGACGAGTACCGGGCTTAAATGGCTGTTGCTATCCTCGGTGATTGGTGGTCTTGCTATTGGCGGACTTACACATCTGATCTCGTTATCATTAAGTTACCTGATTGTTGTGTTTCCCTTGGCCATGGGATTTACAGGGGGTAAAGTAATGGTTGCAGCAATCCGCCAAGGAAAGGTAAGAAATCCGGCGATCGCCACCATTTTTGGGGTACTAACTGGACTGCTGATGTATGGATCGCTGCAGGGCGCAGGATACTGGCAGTTTAAGCTGTGGGCTTCCGAGCAAATAACAAAAGAACTGGAGGCGGCAAGTGGCAACCAATCCAACAATATTATCGATACCTTCCTGCAAGAAAAAACAGGCTCTAAAGGTTTTGTGGGATATTTAAAGCACAATGCCCAGCAAGGAGTAAGTATCGGTCGCTTAGACGCTACAGAAACCACCAATTTGGGTGAGACGGGTACTTGGATTTACTGGCTGATTGAGTTGGCGATAATCGATATTACGATCGCAGCGATCGCCTACTCTACTGCTAAAAACCCTTTCTGCGAAAACGGCGACCAGTGGTATAAACACCCGGAACATATTGGCATTGTCAATCCCCAATGCTCTGAAAACTTCTTGAATCTGCTTCAAAACGATCGATTCGGTGAAGCTGGAAAATTGCTCGACCCCTTACAAGGAATCCATCCTGCTAATTTGGAAGTTTACGTGCAACGCTGTCATTGCTGTAAGTTCAGCGATCCGATCTTGACTGTAAGTTCTATTTCTAAGGATCTCAACGGCAACCCCAAACTGAAGCAAGCCGCCCAGGGTGTGCTTTCTCTTAGCCAGTACAATAAATTCCACGAGGCAGTGACTCAAAACCTGCCTTTGAGTGGAGAACCAAATGCAGTTCCTACTGATAATGAAGAAATCAGTCTAGCGCAGCAAGAGCGTTCTAGTATATCCGCCGGCGATGGCTTCGAGTCTCACGATCTGAGTGCATCGGCTCAAGCAAAGCTCGTCGAACAACTCTCGCACTACCCTCAAGTCAAGGAAGCCTATCTGGTACGCAAAACCCTGCAATACTTCCCTGAAAAGCCCTTCTACGTTTTAGGGATTATACGTCGTCGCGGATTCATCGAATTAGAAGAGGCAGAACCCAACTTGCTAAAGAAACTTATGATTGAACTAGCTTTGCCTAACCAAACATGGGTTATTTGCCTGAACAAGGATCGAGCGATGACCAAAATACTTCAGCAAACCGCAGGCCAAGCCATTTATCGGAAAAAATAGGGGGTCAAGCTTGGAAAACGAACGACGAGGCCAGAAACCCGGTTTCTGGCCTCGTCGTTCTCGAACCGTAGAAACTACGATGAGGTAAAGTCCTTCGATCGCACTTCTGAACGGAGTGGTTCAGCAAAGCCTTGCGACAAGCAATGCTGGCGGCGAGTCCCTGGCAACAGTGATATAGTACAAAAGGCCGCACATATTAAAATCCACATTTTGCACCATTTGCAAGCACAGGCTTTCGGGCTGTTCCACAAAAACTCAATTTTCTTGCGGGCAGGACTCTTCTAACCCGCCCTTAAAAAGCCGATCGAGCGCGGTGCAAGCTACCAGTTAAAACCTACTCGAAAATATTCTGAATTCAAACATTTAAAAATTTCCCTCGTAACCCCAATGATTATATCTGATACTTCTACTGACAAATCCTTGCCCTCAAATTCCCACCACCATCACGACGATAAATCAGCCCACCCTCACCATCACGATGAAGAATCGATGCGACGGCTGGTCAATCGCTTGTCTCGGATTGAGGGACACGTCCGCGGCATTAAAACAATGGTTCAAGAAAACCGTCCCTGTCCCGAAGTTCTCGTGCAAGTTGCTGCGGTTCGAGGAGCGCTCGATCGCGTAGCGAGAATCATTCTTGACGAACATTTAAGTGAGTGCATCGCCAGAGCCGCGAAAGAAGGCAATATTGATACGGAAATAGAAGAGTTGAAAGCGGCTTTGGATCGGTTTTTGCCTTAGCCGTTGCCAATTTTTAAATTGATATAACAAAACCTGCAAATTAGACAAAACTTGCAAGTTATGATTTATGGCGCCTTTTTTAAGCATCTTTCACAAACAGGGGAAAAGCGTCAAATTTTCTCTCCCTCACCCCAATCGTCGCAACATCTAATTTACAGCAGAGTGCAGGTTTATGAAGTACACCCGCCTATCGCGAGGGTCCCTGGGACACTCTTGCCCTGCCGTGTCTAAAGCTGCTTCATAAATCAGGGATACGCTGTATATGCTTTGCAGTTTATGAGAGCGAGTTTTGTTAAAAAAGAATTAGTCACGTTTGTCGTGACGAAGGAACTCCTCAAAAGCTGCAAAAGCTGACTGCAAACCATTAGATAATCGGCGATCGATCCGACTTGGTATGAAGTGTCTAGACTTTCGTCAGCTTGGCTTTTAGCTGGTATCTGACTGTTGCGTACACGGCTTTATAGGAAGCCTCAATGTTGTATTCCTGCTGCAACCACTCTTGAATTTCTCCATAGCTTTTAAAGCCTTTCTGAGGGTCGCTGAGGCGCATTGCCAAACTAGCGCGGGCCAGAGGAGGAATGGCCGGCTTGCGGCCGCCGCTGTGCTTTGTTTCGAGGAGTCCTTCGAGTCCGTAAGAGCGGTACTTTCTCAGCCACCGCTGCACTGTAATTCGGTTTACCCCGATCGTCATTGCCAATTCTTTAACTGTCTTAACATGACAAATTTTGAACAGGTAAAGTGCTTGAATTTTTTGAAAGCCGCTTGCCGTTTTTTGTTCAGTTAACAGGTTTTTTAGTTCTTCACTTGTCTCTGTGATGCTAAGTTTACATACTCCAGCCATATCAATTTCCTCACGATTCGCGTTCTACAATATCTTTGTTTGACAAGGGAGCAAAATCCGCTCCTCTCCTAAATGCTCGCCTTTTGTTTGCCATGAAGCAATACAAAAGCGCTCTCATTAAACTTTTTCATTCCTGGACGCACTCTGACGCTCAGAAACCGGATTATTTTAACCTGGAGCAAGGGTTGCAACGAAGTTTTTTGGTAAAAAACCCGGTTGATGGGTCAGTTTTTTATTTGATGGACAAGGGTCATTGCTAATATTGATAGCCGTTAACCGATCGACTGTAACATTAGCTGCCATAGGTGACTTTTAATGAATACCATTTATTCTCTTATTGTTAAACATATAGCATGGTTTTCCTGGTATTTATTGGTAATTTTTGCGAACGTATGGGCGATTTTTAGCCATAAAAAAATTCGGTAAGTGTGAAACGAGGGTCCCAAAGAGGGCCCGCCCGATAAACGACGCGGGCGGTTTCAAGCGCCGTGAATCTTTGCATTACACGGGGATTGCTAGATTCGGTGTAATGAATGTAATCCACTTTCACTCTTGACAATTACCATGGAGAATGGAGCAACCCACGATCGCATAATGTTTGCTCTTTCGAGCCTAATTGAGAGGGGTGATGTTAGCTTGCGCCAAAGTTTACGGCCGGTACTCGATCTAGGAGACTGATTTAACCCAATAAATCTGTTTAATCCTAAATTTCGCGCTTCAAGAAACTAGCTGAGCATTCATTGGTAGGTCTTAAACTCTTACCGTTAACGTAGTACCCAAGGTATTGAGTCTGGTCAACTGTGGTTTAAGTTTTAGGCCCGAAGCGAGCGTGTCTTTAGACCTGGGTTGTGGACTAGGTGGTAGCAAACAGGCTTGGTCTTTACACCAGCGATCGCTTTTTTATACACACATTTCCCTACTCCCAGAAGTGCATTTCTGGCCTTCGCTGTGCCAGAAATCCTGATACATCAACACTCTCATCAGCCGGAGCGGGTAGCGCCGAGTGACCTTGCAACCGACATTCCTGTCGCGGGCAAGTATCTGTGAAACTACTTGCTTTAACGTCAGTTGAGTAAAACACGGTGAGGGTCGCATTGTCAATTTTCCACCATTACAGTACCACTATCGGCTATTTTTTCCCGCTTGCTGTGATCGAAATGGTAATTTCTATGTGATACTACTAACATGACTTAGTGATCGTGGTCACACTAATACTCAGTAAGTTCAACTACTAACATAAAGTTATGGGTTCGATCGCACTTTCCACCTAAAATCTTGGGAATTTAGTGAGGAAGTGCGATCGAAATTGTTGTTAAATTTTTAAAGGTGAATTTTTAACCAAGGGGCAAAGAGAATGCTGTTTTGTCCTTCACCCTCCCCAAACAACCTAATTTATACTCAAACCTTGCAGATTGAGGGAAGTCTCGCGCTGGGTGTGAATCTTTCAGAACCTAAAATCTAAAATGGCAGAACATCCGGTGCAACAAGCTTACTGACAGTATTCTTCATTTAAAAGGTGTAGAGAAGCCACAATGAACGTTGACGAACTGCTCAAGCTATACGCAATAGGAGAAAGAAATTTTAGCGGGGTCTACCTGCACGAGGTGTACCTCTACGACGCAGAATTGATTGGAGCCAATCTGTATGAAGCCGACCTGATTGGAGCCAATCTCAGCAAAGCGAAGCTCAACAGAGTCAACTTTGGCAAAGCCAACTTGTGCAAGACCAATTTGAGCAGAGCCGACTTAGGTGGAGCCGACCTCACAGAAGCACTTTTAGCTGAAGCTAACCTGCATCGAGCTGAGTTGATGGGAGCGAACCTCAGCAAAGCAGACTTGAGCGGAGCTTCTCTGATACAAGCAACTTTAATTGGAGCCAACATATCTCGGGCAATACTCTGCCGTGCAGACTTGCACGGAGTAAATCTTTACGGAGTAAACTTGCGCAGGGCGGTGCTCACAGAATGCGATTTAATTGGGGCAAACTTGAGCAAAGTAGACCTTAGCGGAGCCGACTTAATGGGGGCGAGTCTAATTAGGGCAGACTTGACTGAAGCGATTTTAAGTGCGTCAGACTTAAGCGGCGCAAACCTGTTGGGAGCCAACCTTACAAAAGTCAACCTGAGCGGAGTATATCTTAAGGGGACAACGATGCCTGACGGCACGATCCACGACTAATTTATGTGTTAAATTTTATGGTTTGCCAAAACCGCGCCTAAAGGGTAATGAGCTTTTCGTTACCCTAATTTATTGGCAGCGAAATGTTTATTTGACACTAAGGTAAAGCTGATAACTTCAATGTAGGGTGCTTATGGGGCGCATAACCCCTAAATCCGACGATCCAAAGGATTTGTTGGTTAACTCGTGTTATCGTGATTTTTAATTGCTTCGATAAAAGCTATTTTAGAATTAATATTTTGGATTTGGGACGGTTAAAATGAAACTCAGAATCCTCGCTGCTGCAACGCTGCTGAGCGCGATCGCCCCGATCGCTCCTGCACCCGCCGAGAACATCCAACACACGCAACAATTACTCGCCACCCGACAGTGTCCCAACTGCGACCTCAGCAGTGCAGGCTTGGTTTTAGCCAATTTAACAGGAGCCAATCTCAAAGGTGCTGACTTGAGGTTGGCTAACCTCAGCCGAGCCAACCTCACCGGGGCTGACCTCAGCGGTGCCAACCTCAGCGGCACCAGCCTGTTTGGCGTCAACCTGACGGGGGCCAACCTCAGCGGTGCCAACCTCAGCGGTGCTGACTTGAGAAGTGCCTATCTCAGCGACGCCAATTTGCTCGACGCCAATTTAACTAACGCGCAACTGCTCGGAGTTAGAGGAATGCCAATTAATATCGGCACCGCTGAAGACTTCTATCGGTTGGGAGTGCTGGAAGCTCAAGCGGGAAACTACAGAAACGCCATTGATTATTACGATCGAGCCCTGAATCTGAAATCGGATTTAGCCGCCGTTTATTTTGCGCGCAGTATGTCTCGCGCTGACGTGGGAGACTTCGCCGGCGCGGCTCAAGACGCTGCAAGAGCAAACCAACTCTTTGGCGCTCAAGGAAATCCCCAAGGTCAGGAATTGTCAAAGCAGTTAGCCGAAGCCATTGTAGCGCGCCAAAAGCCTGCGCAAGCCGGCACGGGCGGCGGTGGCAACTTTATGAGCGTTTTGGGTTCTCTGGGTTCTGTGCTGCTGCGATTGCTATTTTGAATAACAGGACTTGCGAACGACCTGCTCCAAAGACTTTTCATGCTGCGCCAACCCAAGCGATGCAGGGCGTTTCATACACCGATCTGGTTTTACCAAGAAAATTCGGTCTAAAGCCCCGCCCTTCTAAGACGGCTTTAATTTCTATCCCAAAGTGTAAAGAGTTGTTAAGAAGACACATTCTATAGAGATAGTGTTTTATGGGCATAATAGAATTATTGGATGATAACATTAGAGTTCAAGTTGAAAGGCAAAGCACACCAATACCGAATCATTGATGAAATGATTAGGACGGCTCAATTTGTCCGAAATAAAACTCTTAAATATTGGACGGAGAATCAAGGAGTTAAGCTGGTTGACCTATACAAACAATGCGCCATTATGGCAAAAGAGTTTGAATGGGCAGGTAAGCTTAACTCAATGGCACGTCAAGCCTCAACTGAACGTGCCATTTTTGCTATCCAACGTTTTTTTGCTAATTGTAAAGCCAAAAAACCAGGAAAAAAGGGATACCCGCAGTTCAAAAAGCATACTCGTTCTGTAGAGTACAAAACGTCAGGTTGGGCGCTTTCTACAGACAAAAGATGCCTAACACTTAAGGACGGCTTTGCTGCTGGGAAATTCAAGTTAATCGGTAATCGGGATTTGCATTTCTATGCGCCCGACGAGATTAAACGAGTCAGGATTGTGCGTAGTGCCGACGGGTACTATGCCCAATTTTGTATCAACGTGGAGCGGAAAGAAGAACCTATTCCCACTGGTAAAGCCATTGGAATAGATGTGGGATTGAATCACTTCTACACCGACAGCGATGGTGAAACAGTCGCCAACCCTCGCTACCTCCGAAAAAGTGAAAAAGCTTTGAAGAGATTGCAGAAGCGGGTTTCTCGGAAGAAGAAAGGCTCTATCAATCGGAAAAAAGCAATTAACAAGTTAGGAAGAAAACACCTAAAGGTGAGTAGGCAGCGTAAAGACTTCGCCATCAAAACGGCGTTGTGCGCGGTAAAATCTAGCGATTTTGTAGCCTACGAAAACCTTCAGGTGAGGAATATGGTTAAAAATCACAAGCTTGCCAAATCAATTAGCGACGCAGCGTGGTCACAGTTTGCTCAATGGCTGGAATATTTTGGGAAAGTGTACGGTAAAACAGTAATTGCTGTTGCTCCTCAATACACTTCTCAAGACTGCTCAACCTGTGGGAATACTGTCAAAAAAACGCTATCAACTAGAACCCATATTTGTGATTGCGGTGCGGTATTGGATCGCGATCACAACGCAGCGAAAAACATTTTAGCGAAAGGGTTGAAGCAAGCCGGAATCAATTTAAATACGGTAGGGCATACCGAAATTAACGCTTGGGGACAGACCGATCTCTACTCATTGGTGGCGACAAAACAGAGATAAGTTCCACTGATTGAACCAAGAATCCTCGCGCCTTCAGGTCGGGGAGTGTCAATAAACTCCTAATGTCTGTAACGCAGGTATACTTAGCCTAGTCTGGATATATCTGTCTAGGCTAGTTTAGCTATTGATAGTAAGGAGGGTTAGTAATATGAATAGATTTGAAAATATATCAGTAAGGGGTTTTCGGCGTCTTCAAAATATTGAGCTTGAGATGAGAAATCTCATCGTCATGATTGGTGCAAACGGAGCAGGAAAAACTTCTTTTTTAGATGTTCTTTCAATACTAGCCGCTTCAGCAAGTGGAAATTTACAGAGTTTATTGCAACTTAAAGGCGGCTTGAATGAAATTTTGACAAGAGGTAAAGTACAAGAACTTGAAATTAAAATTTCAATGCAAGTGCCAAAGGAACAACCTTTGAAGTACAGCTTAACATTGTCACCCAAAGGTTTATCTTATGAAGTCAGAGACGAATATTTAACACAGCAGAGAGATCCAAGCAAAACGGAACCATTCAAGTATATTGAATCACAAGGTTTGGATATTAAATATTCTCCAGAAGAAAGAAGAGGATTTGTGAGACCGAGTTGGGAACACAATCCTCTTGAAACATCGCTTTCTCAAGTTCCTAAAATGTATCGCGAACCAGAGAACCTGAGAAAGAGCCTTGCTTCTTGCACATATTATGGAGCACTCGATGTTTCAGAGAAAAGTCCAATTCGTCTACCTCAAGCAATGCGCCCTGCAAAGTTGCCTGGAGCAAGCGGTGAAAACCTCGTTTCCTGTCTTTACGACCTTCGGAAAACCGATCGCGACCGTTTTGAAATGGTTGAAAATATCATTTCTGCTGCCTTTCCAGATTTCGATCGATTAAACTTTCCTCCGGTTGCCGCAGGAACTATGTCTATGACTTGGACAGATAGGAATTTTTCTCAGCCTTTCTATGTCCATGAGCTATCAGAGGGAACGCTGCGTTTCCTATGGTTGGTTGCGCTGCTGCAAAGTCAAACTTTAACAACTATTACGTTGCTAGATGAACCAGAAGTTAGCGTACACCCGGAACTCTTAAGACACTTAGTTTATCTAATGAGAGAAGCTTCAAAACACACTCAACTGATAGTTGCAACATACTCTGATAGACTCATCAAATTTCTTAAGCCACATGAGGTTTTGGTCTGTGACCTAGAAGAAGGTGAGGCAAAAATGAGGTGGGCTGATACTCTTAACCTGGATAAATGGTTAGAAGATTACAGTCTTGACCAGGTTTGGGAAATGAATGTGATGGGTGGTCGTCCATGAAAATTGCTATTTTGGTTTAAGGTGCTACTGAAATGGCATTTAGAGATAAGCTTCGTGAGTTTCTGCAAAGTCGTTTAGAGCAAAAAATGCCCCGACTCGACTTTAAACCACAACATGGTGGAATTCCCAAGGAAGGGAAACTCAAGCTTATTGTTGAAAATCTCCTCGATAATGATGGCTATGATGCTGTAATAGCACTTACAGACGTTTATACGGGAAAGCAGGACTTTCAAGATGCCAATGATGCTAAAGATAAAATGAGGAGATGGGTAGACAAAAACCCAAAATTCTATCCTCACACAGCATTACATGATTTTGAAGCATGGCTTCTTCCCTACTGGAAAACTATCCAGAAGCTAGCGAAACACAACCGTTCTGCTCCTAGCGGTTTGCCTGAAACCGTGAATCATCAAAAGCTACCTTCCGATAGGATTAAGGAAATTTTTAGCACAGAAAAATGCAGAAGAGACTATGACAAAGTGAGTGATGGAATGGCTATTTTGAAAGACAACGATCTGATGATTGCGATTCAAGCTTGTCCCGAACTAAAAGATTTTGTGAATCGAATTATCTATCTCTGCGATAAAGAGAAAATAATTTCTTGACGTAAAACGCGATCGCTGTTAATTACCCGAACTCTCAAAGAAGTCGGGTATCTGGGTGTGTTGTTGTTTTAGGTTGTTCTACTTAATTCAGCGGAATCTCAATCCAGAATTCTGTACCCTGACCAGGTATAGAAACACATTTCAGTACCCCTTGGTGTTTCTCAACTACAATTTGGTAACTGATAGACAGCCCTAAACCCGTGCCCTGACCGACGGGTTTAGTAGTAAAAAACGGATTAAATATGTGAGAAATTAGCTCTTTGGGGATGCCGTGACCGTTGTCGGCAATGCAAATTCCTACCGTTTTTTCATCGATTATTTCGGTGCGAATCCGAATGCAAGGGTACGGGAAATCAGGAATCAAAAACTCGGTGCTTCCATTTATCTCTACTGGCTCCATAGCCTGTTTTTGGGATATTGAATATGTCGCTGCTGCACTTGCCCCTAGGGAGGGAGCATTCATAACTCGCTCTCTTTTTCCCATTTCTAGGGCGTCAACGGCATTGCCGATCAGATTCATAAATACCTGATTGAGCGAGCTGGCATAACATTCTACTAAGGGCAAATTGCCGTATTCTTTGATGATTTTCACCGTGTCGCGATCGGACTGGGCTTTGATCCGGTGCTGCAAAATCAACAGGGTACTCTCGATGCCTTCGTGAATGTCTACGCCTTTCTTTTGAGCTTGATCGCATCTGGAAAAATTGCGCAAAGATACAACTAACTGGCGGATGCGCTCTACTCCGATTTTCATGGAACCCAAAATTTTGGGCAAATCTTCGGTAAGGAATTCGATGTCGATTTCTTCGGAGCACTCGCTAATTTCTGGGTAGGGATTGGGGTAGTGCTGGCGGTAGAGTTCCACCAAGCAGAGCAAATCTTTGGTGTATTCGCTGGCGTGGGACAGATTGCCGTAGATAAAGTTAACGGGGTTATTGATTTCGTGGGCGACT
Source organism: Microcoleus sp. C2D2 (assembly GCF_036702495.1). NCBI lineage: Bacteria > Bacillati > Cyanobacteriota > Cyanophyceae > Oscillatoriales > Microcoleaceae > Microcoleus > Microcoleus sp. C2D2. The sequence goes on from NZ_JAUBTO010000057.1 coordinate 12,312, forward strand.
CCGGCCACCAGTTGTCCGAGTGTGGACATTTTCTCGGTTTGAATGAGTTGGGCTTGGGTATTGTGCAGTTCTATGACGGTTTTAGCTAGCTGTTCGGCTTTTACTCGATCGGCAGTTGCTGCATTGAGACTTTCTTGATAAAGTTCTGCTTGGTGAATGGCGATCGCAGCTTGAGCAGCTAAATGTTGCAGCAATTCCTGTTCTGCAGTTTGCCAAACTCTCGGCCCGGAACACTCATGGGCAATCAGCAACCCCCACACTTGGGAATCTTTGCCCATCAGGGGCACAATTAAACTTCCTCTCACCTGCAAATCTTCCAAAAATTCGCGGTGACAGGGTGTTAAATCATCAGTATAAATATCATTAATTGCTCGCACCCGTCCGGATCGATAAAAGGTGTCTGAGCCTTCGACAAATAATGCTTGTGGAGATTTGATACCTAAAATTGACTGCCACTGGCCGCAAACAGCTTCGACAACTACTTCGCCCAGTTTGCCTGGGGCAAATTGGTAGATTACGGTGCGATCGGTATCCAACAAAACTCTGACTTCTCGCACAATAGTTTGCAGTATAATTTTCAAATCCAAGGTGCTGCGAATCTGGTCTCTAACTCGCGTCAATACTTGAGCAAAGTCCAAGGATTTTTGCAATTGGGCGGTGCGTTCTTGAACTTGGCGCTCCAAGTTGGCATTTAGGGCTTGCACTTCTTTATAAAGAACGTACTGCCCAATTGCCGCACAAAATTGGTTGCCTATAGCTAAAGCTTGCTCGATCTCCTCCCGCTTCCACTCCGGCGACTGACCTTTTTTGATTTCTCGCCAGACTTCAAAGGATTGTCTGGGAAGCCTTTGTGCAGCACTGCTATCAAAGCGCCCCGCCCACATTTTTTCGGTATCAATTTCATTGCGGAAAATGGTCAAACAGCCGACTACTTGTTGTTGGTAGTGGAGCGCAATTACCAGCAAACCCCGAATTTTAGTACCTTGGAAACCGGGAACTAAAACTCTAAACAGAGGTTCTTTGTATAAGTCTGTAATTATCCAAACTGGGAATTGAGAATTATTAATAATTGGGAATGTGGAAATTTCTTCGGTATTTTTGAATCCTTTGGTTAGCCATTGCTGCCAGAGAGGATGAGCTTCAATCTCCTTGACTATTTCCCAGTCGGGAAGTGTCGGTTGTTCTCCTGTGGCGAACAGTTCAAAGGTAGCATCACTTTGGGCCTTGCCAATGGAAAATGCTCGATCGATCTTGGGAACCGATAAGTTTTCACCGTTGATGTTCGGGGGGTTGAGATAGAGTCTGCCGCCGCTGCCGCCCAAAGCGGTGACTGTGGCTTCTAAACCTTGTTGCAGTTGAATGTTGGCGTGACCGTACAACAGGGCTGCTATGCGGCTCACGGTAGCTTCCCGGGCGGCTTGAGAGCGGGTTTGCTGGAGGAGGAGGGCGTGGGCGATAGCGCTAGACAATTGATCTGATACGAGCTGAACTACTTCTAAATCTGCTGGTGAAATATTGAGGGGGGTACAGTGGTGAGACACTAAAAGTCCCCACAGTTGGATGTGAATTTTTTGATTGTTTCCTGGATCGTATCGAGTCACGCACGTCGGGGCATCGCAGATATCTGTTTTGCTGTTTTGGGACGCGATCCTGCGGTGCAAAATCGGCACGACTAAGGAAGATTGCACTCCCATGGCCATCAGGTAAGCTGTGTGGCAAGGATCGAGCGATCTGTAGTGGATCTCTTGATTTACTAAAGGTTGACCGGTGTCTGCAGCATCAAGGGGACTCAGGACGATCGTCCCGGAGTTAACATCTATGATTGTCCGCTGGCGCATACTCACATACATCTCTCTGGCGCGCGCGGGAATGTCGTCTGCTGGAAAGTGCAGTCCTTTCAAGGAAGGGAGACGGGTGTTATTAATTGACTCAGCAACAACTTCTCCACTCCCGTCGGTACTAAACCTGTAAATCATAATGCGATCTGTTTTCAAAAAAGACCGCACCTCTGCTACCGTACTCGTTAAAATATCTTCTAATTCTAGAGATTGGCGGATGCGTTCAGTTATCCGCCGTACCAAAACTTCTCTATCTAGTTTATGATGTAATTCTTGCGTATTTTCTGTGAATTGCATAAATCTCCTTTTGTAATTATACAATGATAATAAGAAGTTTTGATGTGTTGTTGGAGCGATCGAACTCAGGCTGAATCAGCCTGAGTTTTTGACTCAACCGATCTGTACATTTAATCTGTGGCGCACTGGTGAGAGACGACGGTGTATCACATTTGGCGCGCTGGGGTAAGGAAAATCTGCGATCGCGCCGGTTGAGTCCTTGCCTTCAATCGGCAGAGCGACTTAAGCAAATAATAATTATTATTTTAATCCTCTTATAAATTTCTCGCAATATTAAACTCTTACTATCAAAATTCTTAATTGTTAGGATAACTTGACATTTGTTGTATAACTTCATATAATGATAATTAACGAAAGAATTTGAGTTTCTATCAGCGCGCAAGGCGCTGACGAATTTCCTTACGCACGCTCATCAGAATTTTACCCAAATGATTTTGACCGGTTCGGTCGCAGCCGCACCCCCAGTAGTAATCGGTTGGCGAATCCTCGACAATCACTTGCTCCCCTGTGGCGAGGAGAATAGCTTGAATGTCTGTATGAGCGAGAAACTTAGTTAAAACTGCTTCGCGCATAATAGGAATTTTCACCGCTTCCCAATCAGCGCGAATCCGGTGGTTCGGATCGCGACCTAATTTGGCGGCTTCTTGAGGAGTCGGTACGGCTCGAATCGTCGCCACTAATGTTTCATCAGTGCTGACAAATTTTTGGGCTTGATAGTAATGTTCCACAGTCAACCAATCTTGACCGTGCAGACTAATCTCGTGGAGTGAAAAATTAGAAAAGCAGCCGTAAGGCTCCTCTACTTTATAAAAATAAATTATCATTAGATTTGAGATTTTATATTTTACAGGATTTAGGTAGAAGGTAATTATTCAGGCTGCGCCTCAAGCACCTTACCGCGCTCTTAGTAACGTGTGAAACCACTTTTTGCCTCCAGGAGTATTTGAGATTGATTTTATAAGCAGCGCGGGGCTTGTATTAAAAAATCCTCACATTGACTTTATTTTAAAGAGGAGTTACGCTTTTGAACCCCGTTTCTTGGAAAAAATTGGGTTGAGCAATGAAAAATCTAGGAATCAACTGGCTTTCTGAGGAATAGTGCGTAATTCCTATTTTAAAATTAACCATTAAGAATTGGGAATGAAGATTGACACTCTCAGGCCTAAAGGCACTGAGATTCTTAAGATTTTGCAACCTTAATATCCTGAATTTTCAGGTTCCCAAACTCACCACGAAAGCTCTGTGAGCGTGGTGATACCTTTTGGGCGTTTGAGTGTCTAGCACTCGGTTCCGCACAGTCCGCACGTACCATTTCCGATGCTCGATCTCTGATGGTTTTTGCAGCGCCAATATCGGCGTGTGACCTGTGACCGCATTGAGTACAAATGAATTTTTCTTTGTCTCGATTTGACTTGTCAATGTGTTTACATTTCCTGCATTCTTGGCTAGAGTATTTGGGATTAACTTTAATCACAATCTTTCCTTGCTTCGCAGCAAGATACTCAATTTTTAAAGTTAAGTTACCCCAACTTGCATCAGAGATTGCGCGATTCAAACCTTTCTTACGAGATTGTCCATTCTTAAGAAATCGATTTTTATCGTCAACTTTTACTTTGCATCGACGAATCATCCCAGAGATGTTTAAGTCCTCTAGGGCGATCGCATCAATATTTCTGGATGCAATTTGATTTGCAACTTTCCACTGGTAAGCATCACGCTTATTGGTGGCTTTTTGATGCAAACGTCCAACTATTTTTGCCGCTTTCTTGCGATTTTTACTACCTTTAACTTTACGGTTAACCCGTCGCTGTCTAATTTTTAAGAGTCGCTTGAACTTCTTGCTAGTTCCAAATTTGGGATTTTCAATTTGAGTCCCATCGGATAGATGAACCAGTTTGGTAATCCCTAGATCGCATCCAATAATTTTATTTACTTCACTCAGAGGTTTAACAGTTGAATTGGGAACTTCTTTGTCCTCAATTCTAATTGATACATACCAGCCATTTTGCCTTTTCCGAACAGTAGCGGCTTTGATGACATACCCATCGGGGATAGGGCGAGAATTGTAAAAGCGCATCCATCCAACTTTGGGCAAGTAGATTTTACTGCCTTGTATTTTTACGCCCATTACGCAAGTAAAGGATGTAAAATTACTGCGATTTTTAAACTTGGGAAACCCACGACCTTCAAAAAAGTTTTTGTAGGCAACATCTAACCGTTTAACATTTTGTTGCAGAACGGTTGAATCTATTCCAGCATACCAAGGGCGAGATGCTTTCAAACTTGGTAATGCCGTGATTTGAATATCACTGGCACTGCGTCTGGGATTTTTGTTTTTCCCTTCCTTGTCTACTTTTGAATCTTTCCAAGGTTCGCCACTTGCTCCATTTTTGCTAACAAAGCAAGTTAGCGGTGAAACTTCACTACAAGTCTTGATATCGCAGTAATCGCCTTGGATAAACTGCTGATTGTATTGGGTAATTCTGTCGTTTAGACACCAATTATAGTGACTTCTCAACATATCTACCCAAACAGACATTTTCAAGAATTGTGTTTGATTAGGACGTAACTTGTAGACATAGTTTGTTAGCAATCTCACTCACCTCCTTGTTTATATTTTAAGGTCTTTCGCCGCCTTTAAATATTAAGAATTAAGAAAAATTCACGGGGGATTTTAATCCCCCGTGTCGCTTACATCGAGCGGGCTAAAGCCACGCTCGTTTTCCGCTTTCCGACTATTTTTTATAAGGAATTGGGATTTAAGAATATTCCTTCTTCACGCTTGACTTCGTTCTAAAACGGCATCAGCTTTTTAAGGGGGCGGTTAGCGATATCGGCATAAGGCAGTTCGTCGCACTAAATTTTGCCGATCGACTCAGTAGCAATAGGCAATTTGACGCCCGCGGCGAATTGATCTCAACTTTCACCGGGTCTTGCATTTTCCAGGTGTAGCTAATTTTGTTACCTTTCAGAGAAATAGCGGGCGTCCGGTCAAAATCGAGCCATTGGGCGATCGCCCCAGAAACGCCGCCGCAAGGTTTATTGCGAAGCAGAGACGCTTTTTCTACTACCAAAACAGAACGTCCCTGCTTTGCCAAGTGATAAGCTGCTGTGCTACCTGCCGGGGCTGCACCGACAATAATGCCATCAAACATTTTTGGTTATGGGTAATTGGTTATGGGTAATTGGTTATGGGGAACAGGGAATTAGTAACTGGTAATTGCTAACTCTTGAAGTGTTAAATCTTGAGTTTTTAACTCACAAATCACAACTCATCGAGCGTCTGGGCGTTGTTCGCGACCGGATCTGTGCAATCTCAAAACTATTCCTATTCCCCATGTCCAATTTCCCATTCCCTAAACTGTCGTGATATCTTTCTCTTTCGCTGCCAGAACTTCTTCTATTTTGGCAATGTACTTGTCCGTCAGCTTTTGAATTTTATCTTGCAAGTCCCGCGATTCATCTTTAGAGATATCGCTGCTTTTTTCCTGCTTGCGAATCGAGTCAACGGCATCGCGGCGGATATTGCGAATTGCAACTTTACCTTCTTCAGCAAACTTCCCGGCCATTTTGACAAATTCTTGGCGTCTGTCGCTCGTCAGCGGCGGAATGTTCAAGCGAATAACTGAACCGTCGTTGTTGGGAACGAGTCCTACATCTGACAGGGAAATCGCTTTTTCGATCGAGTTGAGCGCTGTGCGATCGAACGGTTGAATGGTGATCGTAGTCGCATCCGGGGTGCCGATATTGGCAAGGGATTTGATCGGAGTTGGAGAGCCGTAGTAGTCTACCATGACTCGATCGAGGAGGGAGGCGTTGGCCCGTCCCGTCCGAATAGTATTAAAAGACCGTTGAGTAGCCTCAACTGCCTTTTGCATATGATCTTCTGCTTCAGCTAACTTCACAAAAACCTCCGACAAGGGTTCCAATAGATTCTCCCATTACAGCTCGGTAGATGTTGCCCGACACCGAGAGGTCAAATACCATAATAGGAATATTATTTTCTTTGCAAAGGGCGATCGCGGTACTGTCCATCACCCGCAAGTCTTGATTCAAGACGTGTCCGTAGGTGAGGGTTTGATACCTGCGCGCGTTGGGGTTGAGGTGGGGGTCAGAATCGTACACCCCATCTACCTTAGTAGCTTTAAAAATCACCTCTGCATCAATTTCAGCCGCCCGCAGAGCGGCTGTAGTATCCGTAGTAAAAAAAGGATTGCCAGAACCGGCACCAAAAATCACTACTCGTTTTTTTTCGAGGTGGCGAATCGCCCGCCGCCGGATGTAGGGTTCAGCTACTTCTTGCATGGCGATCGCCGATTGCACCCTCGTTGGCACTCCTACTTGTTCCAGGGCATCCTGCAAAGTGATAGCATTCATCACCGTAGCAATCATGCCCACATAATCAGCCGTTGCCCGATCCATCCCTGCCGAAGCAGCTTTCACCCCGCGAAAAATGTTGCCGCCACCGACAACAATCGCGATTTGAATACCTTCGGACACGACTTTGGCTACTTCCTGGGCGATCGACTGAACGACTATCGGATCGATGCCGTAGCCCAAGCTGCCCATCAGCGCTTCACCGCTGAGCTTCAGCAAAACTCGCTGATAAACCATCCCCATGCCGCCACTATTTTTTTACTCTGTTTGCCTCCACCATAAGATAGCAGTACAGGTGCATTTTGAACATCAATTGCCCGGAACAGGCATCGTGCTTGTGCTGCAAGAGAATTTGTTTGTTGCGCGGGCTGCGGTTGGAGAACAGGCCCTCCTAGCCTGTTCCACAACCCAATTGATTTTTTGTGGGGTGGGCACTCTTAGCCCGCCCCTAAAAGACTTAATCCTTGGGAACGAAATTAAGAGCAGCAGAATTCATGCAGTAACGCTGACCGGTCGGTTTGGGCCCGTCGTTAAATACGTGACCGAGATGAGAGTCACAGACAGCACACAGTACCTCCGTGCGGCGCATGAACAAGGTGTTATCCGACTCACACTTGACATTTTCTTCGCTAACGGGAGCGTAGAAACTCGGCCAACCGGTACCGGAATCGAACTTTGTTTCAGATTTAAATAGCTCTGTGCCGCAGCAAATGCACTTATAAATTCCGGTTTTTTTGTTGTCGTGATATTCGCCACTAAAAGCTCTTTCCGTCCCTTTTTTGCGGGTGACTTTGAACTGTTCAGGAGTGAGTTGCTGTTTCCATTCTTCTTCGGTTTTTTGAACTTTTTCAGTCATGATGATTTGATGTTGGGTTGAGATGGTTTAACAAATAATTAGGTCAACCTTTTCTGAGGTTTATGACTGAGACCAAAGAAACCAGGTTTCTCCGAAAAAAATGTGGGAAAACGAGACATTTAAGAAAAAACCTGGTTTCTGAAACAAGCCTGCGTAAGTCATCAGAAATATGGGCGGAGCGTAGCGGAGGGTTGAAACCTCGTCCTTTTAGGACGGCTTTACATTGAGTTAAAAATTTTGGGGGGGGTGGAGGGGTATGGTTGCCCCTCCGGCGAGGTATGGTTGCCTCAATCTCCTTTCGGAGTAAAGTTAGCTTCGCCAATGTTTAGTGAGCTTGTTAGGCTGAAAGCACTGTCCCAGTGACCTTAGAACTGTTTAACCTTCAGCGACAGAGCAAGGAACTAGCTACGCATTCCAGGGTGTCGTGACTCAAAAAACGTAGTCAATTAAGACGCTTGGCTGGTCAGAACGGCTTGTCAGATTTCTCTTTCAAGCCTCATGCCTTTAGGCTGAGGTTCCTGACAGACTGGTTAACTCATGCCTCCATTAATATTAACCTAATTGGCTCGATATGAACATACCAGGGAAAAGGATTGTCCTTCATAGCCCTCCACTTTTCCTTAAAAACTTCGGCTTGCAAGTGATAATCTTGGGAATGATTGGGAGGCGAGTGCAATTTGAGATATAATGTCAGCCGGTGCGGAGTTTCCACAGTAGAGGCGATCCAACAAGCAAAAGTATTTTCGCGATCGCACCCGCTAACAAAATTCAGTTGATGAGCCCGAATTCCCACAGAAACTAAAGATTTGGGAATTGGTTCGACTACAGTCAGAGTACAGCCCCAGTCGATCGCCTCAACGACAGTTACGGAGATCGGTTTAGCGGCAGAGAAATTCTTACAGCCAGTCAACTGGGCGACAGTGAAATTGCCTGGGCGATCGAAAATGTTCTCTTTGGTATCAAAGGCGATCGGCCTTCCCTCGGCCAACACCAACAGATTTTTGCACACCCGGTAAACTTCCTCTAAATTGTGGCTGACAAACAAAGTAATTCCCCGATAATTAGCCAGAGTCTGCATTAACTCCCCTTCCAGTTGACTGCGCAAGTGAGTGTCCAAAGCAGAAAACGGTTCGTCTAACAGCAGCAAATCGGGAGAAGGGGCGATCGCCCTCGCCAAAGCCACCCGCTGCTGTTGGCCCCCCGAAAGTTCGTGCGGGTAGCGGTTTTCCAGTCCCGACATTTGCACCGAAATTAGTTGTTCTTTTACCCGAAGTTGTTGCTCGCTTTCAGATAAATGCTGCAAGCCAAACGCAACATTTTGAGCAACACTCAGGTGAGGAAATAAAGCATAGTTTTGAAACAAAAAACCGATGCGGCGGTCTTTAGAAGGCAAATTAATGCCCTGTACCGAGTCAAATAAAACCTTGCCGTTGACTGCAATTTTACCGCTGCTGGGAGTTTCCAAACCAGCGATGCAGCGCAGAGTCATGCTTTTGCCGGAACCCGATGCGCCCAAAATTCCCAGAACCTCCGGGCTGATATCGAAGCCAACATCCAAGGCAAAGCCAGAGAGAGGTTTAAAAATGTTTAAACAAAGTCCGCTTTCCGGTTGTTTTGTTGTGGACTTTGCGGTAAAAGAAGAGGCAGATTTGGGAAAATTAGATTCCAGTTTTTGGCTCAAATTTGGTTTGGGCGATATCCTTTGTAAATCAGTCCAAAAATTAACAGCAGTTAGCACGCTCAAAGAAAGACTAAGAATAATCAAAACCCAAATAGCAGCTTGCCTCATATCCCCTGCTTCCACAGCAAAATAAATTGCCATCGGGATAGTTTGAGTTTGTCCGGGAATGTTCCCCGCTAACATCAGCGTCGCGCCGAATTCACCCAAAGCGCGAGCAAATGCCAGAATAGTACCTGCTAAAATTCCCGGCCATGCTAGCGGCAACATAATTCGCCAAAAGACTTGCCACTCCGAGGCCCCCAAAGTGCGAGCAGCGTTGAGAAGATTGGCATCAATTTGCTCAAAAGCTCCCAAAGCAGTTTTGTACATAAGGGGAAAGGATACAACTGTGGCAGTAATCGCGGCCGCTTGCCAAGTAAAAATTATAGTTAAGTCGAATTGTAGCAAGAATTGACCGATCGCCCCATTTCTCCCAAACAGCAGCAGCAGCAAAAATCCCACTACTGTCGGCGGCAAAACTAAGGGAGAAATGAAAATCCCTTCAATCAAAGCTTTACCTCTGATGCGAGTTAAAAGCATCCACCGAGCAGCGGCTATTCCCATGAAAAAGGTAATAAATGTCGCAATAGCCGAGGACTTTAGAGATATCCAGAGCGGAGAAAAATCAAATTCCATCTATAAATACATCCGCGTTAATCAGCGCTTATCTGCTATCATCAGCGGTAAAAAACCCATAATTAGTTAGTTATCGAACTATACCAAATCCGTATTTCTGAAATACTATTTTAGCTCGATCGCCCCCTAAAAACTCAACAAACGCTTTAGCAGCAGCGGGATTGCGGCTGTTTCTGATAACTGCCAGCGGATAAACAATCGGCGAGTGCAAATTTTCGGCAGCCGTTAGTCGCACAGTTACTTTGTTGGATGCTTTGGCATCAGTCGTGTAAACTATACCAGCATCAACGTTACCGCTTTCGACAAATGTCAGCACTTGGCGGACGTTATTTCCTAGCACTAATTTGGGCTGGACTTGCTGCCACAATCCAAGCTTAGTTAGCATTTCCTGAGCGTATTGTCCGACAGGTACGCTCTTGGGTTCGCCGATCGCAATTTTCTTAATTCTGGTCTCTGTCAACTGTTTAAAATCGCTCAAAACCACGTCATTTTTAGCAGTAATCAAAACCAGGCGATTTGTCAGCAAATTCCGGCGCGTGTCGTCAATCAGCAAATTAGCTTGCTGCAAAGCATCCATTTGTTTAGTAGCGGCGCTCAAGAATACATCTACCGGGGCTCCTTGCTGAATTTGCTGCTCTAGAGCACCGGAAGCACCAAAATTATAAGTAATAGTAACATTGGGATTGCTGCCTTGATAAACAGTCTTGATTTCTGCTAAGGCTGGCGACAGACTGATAGCAGCAGATACAGTTAAAGACGTGCGCTGTTGCGTCGCGACTGGAGAAACACTCTGAAATAAGTTGCAACTAATCAGCAGTGCTAGCGCCGCGATGGCTGCGAAAATCAAATTGAGAATGCGTGTATTTTTTAAGTTCACCAAAAAGAGTTTTGAATTTTAATTTTGAGTTACTCCAAAACCACAATAAAACCATCTTCTTCTCTTTCTTGCTTCGCGCCCTTCGCGTCTTCGCGGTTCGTTAAAAGAACTGAGGCACTACTTAAAGCGATAAGGTGCGCAGCGCGCACCCTACATAATTAGTCCAGGATTGTTAATTTAAAACCTCCCTATTCGCGCCACTTGATAGAACAGCCTTGAGCCTCTGTACTCGAAGGCTCCACGGGTTCGCTTTTGAGCAATTGGTCGATCGCACTCCGCAGATAAGACACCCCCACCGCCGCCGGATCGTCGGCGTTGTCGTCAATTAAACCTTTATAGCGCAATCTGCCATCTTGGTCTAACAAAAAAACCTCCGGCGTTTTAGAAGCCCCAAAACTTTCAGCCACATCTTGAGCAACATCTCGGATGTACGGGAAATTGAGTTGATTGTTGGCTGCAAAAATTTTCATTTTCTCAAAACTGTCGTCGGGCTGCTGGTTTGGATCGTTTGCATTAATCCCGATTAAAGTAACATCTCGATCTTGAAAATCTGCTTGAAGTTCTTTCATACGATTGAGATACAACTGCACGTAAGGGCAATGATTGCACATAAATATCACCGCAATCGCCCGAAATTTTTCTAAATATCGAGATAAATGGTGAACGTCTTCGTCAATTCCCGGCAGTTCAAAATCGGGAGCGTAGCCGTTAATGGGAGTGCCTGTTGTTTCCATTAGTAAACTCATTTTTTGAGGAGGTGAAGAGCAGTTTTGCCAGCATGAGAGATGAAACTGTCAGTGCGAATAAAATTGGCTGTTTTTTGCTTTAGCTTAATTCTAGCCTTGCCAACAGCCTATTTTGATTCCTACTTCGCGATTTATCCCTCGTCTGGCTTTAGCCAACCTTGAGCCAGAGCTTGATATCCAATAAGTTTGTATGCTAATTTGGCAGCGGTAAATTCTGAGACTACAGAATCTACAACAGGAGCTAATTCCATAATGTCACACCCTATTACTTCGTAGGACTCGAAGATGCGGCGCAAAAATCCGGTGAGGGAATACCAATTTAACCCACCCGGTTCGGGTGTGCCCACCCCTGGAATTAAAGTCGGATCGATGCCGTCTAAGTCTATAGTCAAAAATACTCGCTTAGTTGTGATGCTGGCAATTGCCCGATCGGCCCAATCCGGTTGAGTAGCGATTTCCCTAGCTCGAATCACGTTTAGCTGTTTTGCTTTAATCAAGTCTGCTTCTTCTTTGCAGATAGCGCGAATCCCGATTTGCAGTGTCGGTAAGCCCATATCTACAATACGCCGCATCACGCAGGCGTGGTTGTGGATCGAGCCTTCGTACTCGTGCCGCAAGTCGCCGTGGGCGTCGATTTGCACGACTGTGAAAGGTTCATCCGGGTATGCTTGGCGATAACCTTCGACAACGCCCGCAGTGATGCTGTGTTCGCCTCCGAGGGAGATGACAAATTTATTTTCGGTAACTAGCTGGTGGACCGAGGCTTGGGTGACTCGCAGCATTTCTGAGGATGAAACCGGTTGTCTGTTGCGAGTATCGGCGATCGGCTCTTTTGTATAAATTCCGACATCGTAGCAAACTTCGGAATCTAGTTCTTCGTCGTAGCACTCGAGTTGATGAGAAGCTTCGAGAAGTTTCGCCGGCCCGTTTTCGCACCCCCGGCGGTAAGTGGTGGTAGCTTCGTAGGGAATTGGTAAGATTACTACTTTGGCGGTGTCGTAGTCTGGTACAATTTCCGACCCCAGAAACGGTACGACGGCAGTGGAAACGATCGTTGGCATAAGGGAAATTTCAATAAGGCAAAGAAGTCAGCATCTTTAATCCTGACATAATATCGGCTCTAACTGCAAAGTCAGAAGGAATAAGGAAGAAGGAAGAGAAAGGAACCGCAGAGAGCGCTGAGAACGCTGAGGGAAGAGGGAAGAGGGTTTGGGATTTATTTCCTAGCGGTTGCCTTGAATTGCGATACGGTTTGTAGTATTGACATCCACCCCGACTTAAAAGTATGGGGATTCCCAATCGTCACCGATTAGGTTTCTGCTTCGTAGCACCTGCCTTCCGAGATTTACTCTCTTGGGGTCTTATGGTTGCTCCACAGACTGACACGGCTAGCCCAGCCGCCAAAATATTTTTTGCTGCATTGATATCGCGGTCATGCTTTGTCCCGCACTTAGGACATTTCCATTCCCGAATATTCAACGGCAATTTATCTACAATTTGACCGCAGTTTCCACAACGTTTAGAACTAGGAAACCAGCGGTCTATTTTTATAAGCTCTCGCCCGTACCACTCACACTTGTAACTTAGTTGGCGAATTAACTCACCCCAACTAGCGTCGCTGATAGCAAGAGCTAATTTATGGTTCTTCACCATATTCTTAATAGCCAAATCCTCAACTACAATCGTTTTGTTTTCACGAACCAGTTGAGTCGTTAACTTGTGCAGGAAATCTTTACGCACATCAGCTATCTGTGCGTGGACTTTAGCCACTTGCACCCGCGCTTTTCCTCGATTATTGCTTCCTTTCTGTTTACGAGCTAAAGCTTTTTGCTTCCTTTTTAACTTCTTGCGAAGCTTCTTGAAATGCTTGGGATTGACAATGTTGTTGCCGTCGCTAGTGGCAATCAGACTGCTGATTCCCACATCCAAACCTATAGTTTTATCTATTTTTGGAAGCGGTTTAATCGTGTAGTCGTCTACAACTATGGAGACATACCAGCGCCCAGCGGGTGTTAATTTTACAGTAATAGTAGACGGGATACAGCCTACGGGAATTTGTTTGCTCCAGCGAATAGGTAGCGGCTCATTACACTTAGCCAGAAATACCTGTCCGTTTTTCCAACGGAAAGCGGACTTGGTAAATTCAGCGCTACCGCCGTTGTGCTTTTTCTTGAAATTAGGATATTTAGCTCGTCCCCCAAAGAAATTGGTAAAAGCTGTTTGAAGGTGTCTGAGCCCCTGCTGAAGAGGTACGCAACTAACTTCGTTCAGGAAATCAAGCTCCTCCTCTTTCTTCCAATTCGTCAGCATTGAGGAAGTTTCTCTGTAGCCAACTCTCTCTTGACGCTCGTACCAAGATTCTGTACGAAAAGCTAAAGCCTTGTTGTACACTAGCCGCGCACAACCCATTGTCCGTCGCAAGAGATTTTCTTGCTCGGCGGTGGGATAGAAGCGATAGCGGTAGGCTTTTTCCATCATCACACTCTAACACGTCTTCTGTGATATGGTTGATCTTTCTTGTCTTGTGTCTTTTTGTAAAGCCGTCCTATAAGGACGGGGTTTCCACCCATTTTTTTTGATGACTTGAGTTCTTTGCAGCCTTGCATTCATCTAAAATCTAAAATCTAAAATCTAGAATCGTATGACATCTTCTAGTCCCGCTTTGTCAACAGTTGCTGCACCTCAAACTTGGCTGTGGAAAGGCTTTCCGATTTGCTACCAGGCTGCGGGTTCCCAGGGGCCTGCGGTGGTGTTTGTCCACGGTTTTGGTGCGTCTTGGGGCCACTGGCGCAAGAATTTGCCGGCGCTGGCTGCTGATTGCCGCTGTTATGCGATCGACCTCATCGGTTTTGGCGGTTCTGCTAAACCCCAGCCCAAGCTTGAAATTGACTATACTTTTGAAACTTGGGGACAGCTAATTGCTGATTTTTGTCGGGAAGTTGCGGGCGGGCCGGCTTTTTTGGTAGGAAATTCGATCGGCTGTGTGGCAATTATGCAAGCGGCTGTTGATTTTCCCGACATTGCTGAGGGCGTAATTTTACTCAATTGTTCCCTGCGCTTGCTGCACGATCGCAAACGCGCCGAATTGCCTTGGTATCGCAGTTTTGGAGCCCCAATTGCACAAAAAGTTTTAAATGTCAAGTGGATAAGTCAATTATTTTTTAAACAATTAGCAACGCCAAAAACACTAAAAAAAGTGCTTTTGCAAGCTTATCGCCGTCCTGAATCTGTTACCGACGAACTCGTAAATATGCTCCTGGAACCTGCAAAACACAGCGGCGCAGTCGAAGTATTTGTGGCATTTATCAGTTATTCTCAAGGGCCGCTACCGGAGGATTTGTTGCCGCGTTTGAGCTGTCCTGCTTTGATTTTGTGGGGTACGGACGACCCTTGGGAGCCGATCGCTTTGGGGCGAGAATTGGCAAGGTTTCCGGCTGTTGAAAAGTTTATTCCTTTGGAGGGAGTGGGCCATTGTCCCCAGGATGAAGCGCCGGAATTGGTCAATCCTATTTTACTCGATTGGATTAAAGAGCGATCGGCATTTGCAGAAAATTAGCGGTTTTGCTCTTTTGGTGCGGGAAGAATTGGTATGATTGAACCGCGAAGACGCGAAGAACGCGAAGGAAGAGGTAGGAAGAAGAAATATTGATATCTCTCTTCTATTCATCTGCGTGAATCTGCGTCTATTCATTGTCATCTGCGGTTACCAAATTCTATTTTTTTTACCGCAGATGAGGGCAGATTAATACAGATTAACGCAGATGATTTAGATGGTTGACTGTTGACTGGATTTTACTATTCTGAGGCTACGGGAATTGATCTTACACGAATATGAAGCTATCAGGGGTAAGCTGACCTTGAATGACAGCTATTTGGTCAGATGTACCAGCCAAATTGATGGAGTTACCGACAATATTGTAGTTGGAAAGGCTGCCACGTAACTGAATGCGATCGATTCCTTGTTGAAAATCTTGAATCGATGCAAATCCTGTTCCACTATAGTATGTCTTGGTGGCATCACCGAGAACAAAAACATCTCTACCTCGACCTCCAATCAGCACATCCGTTTCATTGCTTCCCGGTGTAGCACTCAATGGATTTACTCCAATTAGGGTATCATTGCCACGCAAACCAGTGAGTGTATCGTTACTATCTCCTCCTACTAAAGTATTGTTTTCGATGTTTCCGGTAAGGATATCTACATTGGGAGTACCTGTGACGTTAACGAAATTCTCTACAGTCAAATTCAGAGTGCCGATACCGGGTAGATTGTTAACTGCCAAACGATTCTGCGACAAATCCACATTCATAGACGCTGTGCCGCTACCTGTAGAAGCATCGATGGTATTGATCTGTCCTAAAGGAGCAATTATTTGTTCTATATTTTGCAGGGTATCTGTACCTGCTGCGCCTTTATCTACAATACCTTGAGCTTTAATGGTAATGCCATTGCGGAGGGAAAGATAGCTGGTTGTGTCTGTGCCTGTTCCTCCATTTATGGTATCTGTGCCGCTACTACCTAGGATGAAGTTATCTAAACTATCTCCGGTAATATTGTCGTTTCCTGCTGTGGTGCTGATACTGTTAGCTGGCGGAGGGGGTTGAGTTTGGTTTTGGGGAGGTAGGGCAGAACTGGTAAGTTGTGCGCCTTGGTTTTGGGGAGGAAGATTGCCCGGTGCGCCTTGATTTTGCCCTGGAGGATTGCCCGGTATTCCTTGATTTTGGGGAGCATTTCCCGGTGCGCTTTGGTTTTGAGGAGGATTGCCCGGTGCATTGATTGAATTAGGAAATAGTGGTGGCATGGTGTAATTACCTCGATGAGTTTTATAAGTTTGAATCAGTTGTCAGGCTAAAGGAATTAATTCTCGATCGCCCTTTGAGTTGGTCGCTACAATCATTAAGCTGGTTCAAGATGACATTTATCCACGTGCTAGGATTACAGTTTTGTAATTTGGAGAAATTAGCGTTTTTCGGAATTTTGAGGTAGATTGCGATCGCCGGGTGGACGCGGTGGGATGCCCAAAATTTTAATCAACTCTGCTTCGGTGACTCCCAACTTTTTCGCTGCACCGGGAATATCTAAACGAGGAGGGGGCGGTGGGCTCGGCGGGCGATTATTGTCATTTGGTGGTTCGGGCGGGTTGGGGGGTAGCCCCAAAGCTTCGATTAACTCGGCTTCGGTGACTCCTAATTGTTTGGCAGCAGCGGCAAAATCTATACGGGGCGGATGTCTGCGCTCTTGACTGGGTTCGGGTTGGCTCTGGGCTAGTACAGTATTAGAATTAGCTGTAGTCCGATCGGGAAATGTCAAGCTGCTAAACCCCAGCAGCAAGGCTGTAGCAGGTAATGCTAGCAGTGAAGCAATTTTCATGATAGTTACGATCGCCAATCCAAAAATATTGACAGCTAAATTAAATTCCCAAAACATTACGTGCCACACTGCGGATGGATTACAGTTTTGTAATTTAAGTAAATCCATGGTGGCGGTATAATCGCAACCGAATCGGTAAATCTATGAATGTTCTATACGTTGAAGATGAAGAAAAAATCGCTAATTTTGTTTGTATCGGCTTGAAAGAACAAGGTTTTGTTGTGGATTATTGCGATAATGGCAATGATGGCTACGATCGGGCTATGGATAATCAGTACGATGCGATCGTGCTTGATATTGTATTGCCGGGAAAGGATGGATTATCTATTCTCAAACATCTGCGAAAGGCTGGACGCAACGTACCCGTGATTTTATTAACTGCTCGCAATGAACTAGACGATCGCATTGAAGGGTTACATCTCGGTGCTGATGACTATTTGGCTAAACCGTTTTTTGTTGAGGAGTTAGTTGCTCGGATTTATGCTGTGGTGCGGCGTGCTTCGGGCGATCGCCAAAATATTCTGAGCGTTGGCCCTGTTAAGCTCGATCGCATTCTCCGAGAAGTTACTTGCGATCGCCATGCGGTAGAACTTACAACTCGCGAGTTTAATCTTTTGGAATATCTAATGCGATCGCCCGGTAGGGTACTCACCCGCACGCAAATCCTCGAACATATCTGGGGTTATGATTTCAACCCAAATACCAATGTGGTAGATGTATGTATTCAACGCATTCGCAAGAAAATTGAACCCATCGGCGGTACAGGATGGGTTGAGAGCGTGCGCGGCGTTGGCTATCGGTTTCGCAAACCCGATTCCCCATCGTGAAATTGCAATCTTTTCGCTTTCGCATTGCTCTATCATCTGCTGTTCTAGCAAGTATTGCTCTAATTGGCTTTAGTATTGTTTCGTGGTGGTTAATTTACGATGCTAAGGTCAAGCGTCTTGATGCTGAAATCAAGAATCAGTTAATCCAATCTACCCGCCCGCAATCGACTCAATGGGATGTTTATAATGATTCTTTGCCATCAATTTTGGGCATGAATGATGGGGAAACAACTGTGGCTTTGCTGGTGACTGACAGAGATGGTAATTTGCTCTACCGATCGAGCCAGTGGCAAGATGGAATTGATGCCAATTCACTATGGCTCACGCTGCCCCAACCCCCTCCCGATCCTGCCAGAATACCTTTTCAATTAGAACCTCCCCCTCCACCACCTCCACCCTATCTACCCTATCCACCACCTCCACCCTATCCACCACCTCCCAATCGACCCGATTCATTCTCACCGAGAGAAAGAAGACCTCCGCGCGATCGGCCTCCTCAATTCGATCGACCTGATTTTCCTCGAGTTTTTAAAGCTAAACTAGCAACCCAGCGTACTAGCACGGCAGTTTGGCGTGTGGGCGCGATTCATTCTCCTCAGACTCAAATAGCAATCGCTGTTAACTTACAAGCGATCGATCGGGAAATGGCATCGATTCGGAATATCTTTCTATTTTCTATTCCCGTAGTGCTTTTACTCGTGGCCAGTGGAGCCTGGGTCATATCGCGGAGTATTCTATATCCAATTGGGCGACTCACGATGGCTATTCGCAATGTTACCGTACAAGGGCTAGATCGGCGCGTTCCTGTCGGCTCAACGGATATAGAGTTTGTAGAATTAATTTTTGTGTTCAATCAGATGTTAGAACGTCTGGAGCGAAGTTTTAAACAAGCTTCTCGTTTTAGTGGAGATGCTGCCCACGAGTTAAAGACTCCGCTGGCAATTTTGCAAGGGCAACTAGAACGGGCTTTGCATCAAGTTGAATCGGGTTCTGAGGTGCAGCAAACCCTGAGTAATTTATTGGATGAAGTGCGCCGTTTGAGTGAAATTACCCGTAAACTTCTCTTACTTTCTCTAGCTGATGCCGGACGTATGGGTTTACATTTGGTTGAGGTGAATATGTCGGCTTTGCTATCGGAAATTGCCGAAGATATGGAACTGCTAGCACCGCATTTAGATGTACAAATGGCAATTGCTCCTAATTTATATATCAAGGGCGATCGCGATTTGCTGGTGCAGGTTTTGCAAAATCTGGTTGGTAATGCGATTAAATATAATTTACCGAAGGGTTGGCTCAGGTTACAGGCTAACTGTCAGGAAAAAACAGTAATTGTCACAATTGTCAATAGTTCTCAGGATATTTCTTTGAGCGAGCGCGATCGCATTTTTGAGCGATTCCATCGCGGTGACTCGACTCAGATCCAAAAAATAGAAGGATCGGGATTGGGGCTAAGTTTAGCAAGGGAAATCGCACGGGCCCACGGCGGCGATATCAAACTAGATGCTGCAATACTTGGTCAAACAGCATTCACACTCAGCTTACCTGTGGGCGATCGCTATTAATGGAACTTGAAAATTTTGGCGTTGCTGGATTGAGGTATGATAGAGAGCGATCGAGAGTAACAAAAAAACATCAACCGAGAATTAAAATCAATAGAATGTCCTGAATGTAAGTCAACTCATGTTCACAATAATGGACACAAAAAAGGCAAACAAAATTATCTTTGTGTTAACTGTGGTAGGCAATTTATAAACTGTTATGAAGCTCAGAAAGATACGTAAAATAACTTAAACAACAATGCTTATCGATGTATGTTAATGCCAGGGGATTTCGAGCGATTGAGAGAGTTACAGGCGTACATAATACAACAATTATGGCTCTTGTTAAACAAGTAGGAGAACTGCTGCCAGATTATTACACTCCAGAGACCATACCCGACCTAGGAGAATTAGATGAACTCGAAACATTTATTAAGTCAAAAACAATAAAATTTTGTTGGGGACGGCAGTAAACCACTTTCAAGTAGGTATTTTAGGGTGGGTGTTGGGGGAGCATAGCGCTCAGACATTTAAACCTTTATGGGATGAGGTAGTTAGCAAATGGAAATGCTATTTTTATGTGACTGATGGATGGAAGGTTTACCCAAGGTTTATGACCGATGGAGGCCACATTGTTTGCCAAACTTACATGACACGAGTAGAAGGAGAAAATACCAGACTCAGACATCCGGATAGCCCGCTTAAAAAGAAAAACTCTTTGTTATTCTAAGTCCGAAGAAATGCTCAAACATTCAATTCGATTACTAATTCACTATCTTACGTTTAATAGTATTCCCGTTCCCTATTCAATTAATCATTACGCTCGAGTGAGATGAAGAGCGAGCGAGCGCACTTATCATACCTTAATCCAGCAACGCCAAAATTTTTAAGCCGCAACAAAGCTCAAACTTGCGATTTTAGCCAGTTTACTGGCACGATAGACCACCTCAATTCTATCGCCTGACCGATTTGCAGCGTTTGGAACAAATCAAGACAATTGGGGACGCTTATATGGTAGCTGAACAAAGGAATAGGCACTTTAGCGAAGCGATCGGGTTAACTTAGAATTGAGAATTTTTAGGAGTTGAAGTGGGAGCTATATTTCCGCGCTCTCGCCAGAGCAACAAGGGAATGCTTAACGTTCCTAAAATCATCACAATTCCAGCCAGAATCCAAACTAGCACAGGATTTGGGCGATAATCACCTCGCTCGATTTGCCAGAAAACTCGATTATAACGCCATGCTGCTAAGGCAATGACCGCAATGCCAAAAATGACCATAACCAGCCCTAAAGTTTCCGAGTTGAAGAAGGGATGGGCGGAAACTTGTTGCTGAGTCACTGTAGCTTGAAATTGACGGAGAAATAAACTGAATCGAGCGATCGCCAACCCAAAACCAATTAAAGCCAGTGAAGTTCGCAACCATGCAAGAAACGTGCGTTCATTTGCTTGGTGTTCCCGCTGTCGGTCTATTTTAGGACCGTTGTTCATCAACCCTACCTTTATAAAATATCTTAAGCTTTCCCTCGTTGATTATTGTTTCAGTTGTGATTGCGGAGGGAAGTATCGGTATTGCGATCGTGATTCATCATCACCAAAAAAGATAGTATCATAGGAATGGCGCAGAAACCGGGTTTTTTTAGGAAAAGATTGTGTTAAGCTGTTGCGGCCTTTAAATTGTCTGTCAAAAAAAATTAAAGTCTTGTGGGGTGTCCCGCCCGCCCTGAATATACCATTTAAATGCGCGACAGCTTATAGCCTTTAATCCCGGTAAAAAACCTTCCAGGCATCCGAGTGGGCAAGTCCTAGCTCATAAAGCCGGTTTATACGGAAAAATCTTGGTTTGGTAATTAGAAATCTACGAATCAACCGGGTTTGTGAGGATTAGTGCGTCCAGGAGTGTATGAGTAAATCGCCAAAAAAGCGATCGCCCCCATCTCTACCAACAGAAAAGAAGAGGACACAGCATTGCTGTGTCCCTACAAATACTGCGGTTAAAACCCAGTTTAAAAAGACTTAAAGTCCGCGCCAGACTGATTCCTTTTGCTCAGCCAATCCTGACCCAATCTGATTGTCACGTCCGACTGCAAAGAACCCGTACTCTCAACCAGCACATCTCCAAAACCCAAAAACTGGCGAATCGCTTCAGCACCTTTAACATCGCCGTCTTGAGCTACTAGAGTAGTTACCTCCAGCGGTTCGGGCCAAGCTTTATAAACCTGAACATTCCGATAGCCAGCGCGAGTCAGAGTATTGGCAAAATCTTCAACAGCCGATGGATCTCCGGTACTATCTTGAATCGCCACCTTCAGAAAAGTCGAATCAGCATTCTCAATTTGCCAAGTATTTTGGCCGAAGTCAAAATGTTTCGCCATCAGAGTTTCGATGGCATCTTGGTCTGGCAACCAAAAACTAGCCTTGTAATCCTTAGAATCGCTGAACCTGCCGGGAACCATCAACATCTGCACGCCAGCGCGATCGGTTTTAGTAGCAAAACCAGCCAAAGCCACCAATTCTTCTATACTCAAATTTGTGTCCAGGTGAGACTGAATCACCGATAAAATCTTCGGTAGTCGAGACAGTAAACCTACATTAACTTCCTGTTCCACAAAAGCCCGCATCAACAATTGTTGCCGCTGCACCCGCCCGATATCCCCCAAATCGTCGTGCCGGTAAAGCAAATATTGCACGATTTGTTCGCCGTTGAGGTTCTGCTTGCCAGCCTTTAAATCTATATATAAATGCTGGCTTTCATCGGTATACTTCATGTCTTTAGGGACATTAATAGTAATGCCACCAAGTGCATCTACCAAGCTTTTTATGCCTTGAATATTGACGGTGACATAGCGGTCAATTCCCACGCCGCCTAAGAGTCCGCTGACTGACTTGGCTGACGAAGCCGGACCGCCGTAGTAATTGGCTTCGTTGATTTTCACGACACCCCTGCCTTCAACATAGGTGCGGGTGTCTCGCGGAATGGAAAGCACGCTTAACTTTTTATTTTGAGGGTCAAACCTAACCAACAGCATGGTATCGGTTAACCCCTTGAAAGAGTTTTGCCAGACATCGTATCCCTGCTCCTTATCGGGATGGCCGTTGAGGTCTGAACTCAGAACTTTAAGTCCTAAAACTAAAATATTAACTGGACGAGTCAGCTCTGGCATCTTCATGCTGAGCTTTGCCATGTCGCCTTGAGAAAATACCGCCGCTTCTTCAGGGCTCAACTTTTGTTGCTGAAGTGGCGTTGTGGAAAGTGAGACGGCTAGCAACGCTCCGGCTGTGGCTGAGAGCATGGCTACTCCCGCCAAACCAAAACCAAAACCCAGCCAACGGCCTCGATGGGGCTGGGAAGATTTTTTGGTTGAAGGTTGAGGGGTTGATTGTTCGATAGGGTCTTGATTAGGAATTTTTTGAGCTGGCACTGGCTTCCTCACACACAACAGAAATAAAAAAGATAATGGCAATATGTAGTATCAAGCTGAAGACGCACTCAATCAAGAGGGTAGGGGCTTAAAAGAACCCTAAATTATGATAAATGTTTGCCCACCACTTGCTCGGCTACGCGGCTAATTCCGGGCAACCATAGCGGTTGACGCTTCCAGAGGCGAACCATCAGTCCCACAGCAACGATGAAATAGCTGGTTGTCAGCAGGCTACTCATTAATAACATGGGAAGTGTCGGAGATTCCGCAGAAATCGCTCCAGCTTCTAAAAGAATATGTCCTAAGAGCCAACTAAAAGCAAGGGCAATTGCCAAGCGGCTGACGGCTTTCCGTTCGGGGCTGCCCTGACGACGGTAAAGAGTCCACAGGGCGGGGAAAAAGCCGATGACTGGGATCATTAATACAAAAAGGCTTGCACGATCGAGTTCAGGATTGTCTAAGGGATCTCTATTTTTCATAATTAGCTACTCAAAATTTGCAGAAGGTCAGATTTTGCACAAAAGTTATTTGTTGGATGGAAAATTTATATCCTAAACCAAAATTGGGATAGCAGGGCTGGTGCGATCGCAAAACTTGTCTATCAGAGGCAAAATTTTTCGGCGCGCAGGGGATGGCGATCGAGCGTTGGCAACTTTTCGGCCCGGAGAGCCGTATTTTGATAAACTGGATACAGCACAGGACACAGGAGAACAGACTTAGCCATGACCCAATCCCAAAAACCGATCGTTATTGCTCCATCCATATTATCAGCCGATTTTAGCCGTCTCGGAGAAGAGATTCAGGCTGTCGATCGAGCTGGAGCTGACTGGATTCACGTAGATGTGATGGACGGTCGCTTTGTTCCTAATATTACTATCGGGCCGCTGATTGTTGAGGCAATTCGCCCTGTTACTAGCAAGGTGATCGATGTCCACTTGATGATTGTGGAGCCGGAGAAGTACGTGGAAGACTTCGCTAAGGCTGGTGCTGACATTATTTCGGTTCACGCCGAGCATAATGCTTCGCCTCACTTGCACCGCACCCTCGGCCAAATTCGGGAATTGGGCAAAATGGCTGGTGTGGTTCTGAATCCTTCGACGCCTTTGGAGTTGATCGAGTACGTGCTGGAACTTTGCGATTTAGTGCTGATTATGAGCGTGAATCCCGGCTTTGGCGGTCAAAGTTTTATCCCGGCGGTGCTGCCGAAAATTCGCCAGTTGCGCAAAATGTGCGACGACAAGGGCCTCGATCCTTGGATTGAGGTGGATGGCGGTTTGAAGGGGAACAATACTTGGCAGGTTCTGGAAGCGGGCGCAAATGCCATCGTCGCTGGTTCTGCTGTGTTTAAGGCGAATGATTACGCAGGCGCGATCGAGGGTATCCGCCACAGCAAGCGTCCGACTCCAGAGTTGGCGGCAGTCTAATCAAAAATTCGATCGTGTCCGGCGAATTACCCACAATCAAAGTGGTTTGTAGTGATGAATTTAGTCCTTATTGGCTCAAAGATTTAAGAAAGGACTGAACCTCACTACAAACTTATGATGGTTAGCTCACCGGACTTAATAAGTAAGCTCATCTAGTTCAGAGAAAATTAAATATAGATTCTAACTTGAATTTTGAGGAAATCCTATGACAGCAGTTATTTCCGAACATATTGAAATTACTCCTGGAGTGTGTGGCGGTAAACCGCGCATTGCAGGACATCGGATTAGAGTTCAAGATGTTGTCATTTGGCACGAACAAATGGCAATGTCTCCTGATGAAATTGTGTCGCGGTATCCCACAATCACTTTAGCCGATGTATATGCAGCTTTAGCTTATTACCACGACCATCTTGAGGAAATTCGACAACAAATGCGAGAGAGTGAAGCTTTTGTTCAGGAATTGCAAGCAAAAACTCCTTCCAAGGTGCAGCAGAAATTAAGAGGGCAGAATCTTGGAAAAGATCCAGTTTCATTTGGATGAACAAGTCGAACGGGCGATCGCAGAAGCTTTGAGAAGGCGCGGTATTGATGTCACGACTACACCGGAAGCACGACTTTTAGGTGCTACCGATGAAGAACAATTAGCTTTTGCGATTTCTCAAGAACGAGTAATCTTTACCCAAGATGACGATTTTTTAGCACTTCATCAGCGCGGTTTAGAGCATTGTGGTATTGTTTAATGTCACCAAAATAGTCGTTCGCTTGGTGAAATTGTCCGCGGATTGATTTTGATTTGGGAGGTGCTTGAACCGTCGGATATCCAGAATCATATAGAGTTTATTTGAAAAAGGCGATCGTATATTTTGACTCATATCAAGTCCGATGCAAGATGCAATCGGACTTGATATCATTTGGTTGAACTACTTACAGGATTGCAAAATCTGCAACATTAATCAGCCCTGTTGACACATTGCTGAGAGTTGCTAACAGTTGACCGGAACTGGTAACTCGGATCGAAGTAGAATTATTTTCTACAGTAATGCTCAGTTGCGAGAAACTTAAACCGCCTGTCAAGCCGATCGCATCGCGACCATCTTGAAAGTCTAAAATAGTCTCGCGGCCGTTGTCCATACCTAAGATAAATCGATCGTCCCCAGTACCTCCAATCAAAGTATCATTCCCCTCATCTCCAAATAACCAATCGTCCCCAGCACTACCGAGTAAACTGTCTTCATCCTTGCCGCCATAAAGAGTATCGTTTCCAGCATCACCGTTGACGGTATCTTGACCTTCATTGGCAAACAACAAATCGTTGCCCAAACCACCACACATCTGGTCTTGACCGCCAGCGGAGCCGATCGCCAGAGGGCTGCCAATATCCCCGTACATAGTATCTTCTCCGTCGGCACCACAGAGAGTATCGCTGCCCTCATCCCCAAACAGCACGTCGTTGCCCAAGTCTCCTAGGGCCAAATCATCACCCTTGCCGCCACGCACTGTATCGTTTCCATTACCGCCAGAAAGGGAATCTTCGGCTTCTTGCCCGTTGAGGTAATCATCGCCACTGAGGCCAAATAGCAAATCGCGACCTGTAGAATCGATCTCTAAAGGGTTAAGAGTACCACCGTATAAGGTGTCGTTACCCTCATCGCCAATTAAAGTATCGCTCTGTTTGTCTCCAAAAATTATGTCGTCATCTTTGCCACCGTAAGCAACATCTTCGTTCTCGCCCGCAAAAATTAAATCATCTTTAGCACCCCCGTTGAGGTAATCATCGC
Organism: Microcoleus sp. C2D2; assembly: GCF_036702495.1. Taxonomy (NCBI): domain Bacteria; kingdom Bacillati; phylum Cyanobacteriota; class Cyanophyceae; order Oscillatoriales; family Microcoleaceae; genus Microcoleus; species Microcoleus sp. C2D2. Next base: position 38,018 of record NZ_JAUBTO010000057.1, read on the forward strand.
CCTCATTGCCAAACAGCACGTCGCTATCTTTGGCAGAGGGAAGAATGGTTATATTTCCTAGATCGATGCTGAGGTAAGATCCGCCATAAATATTGTCATTGCCAGTGAAGCCAACCTCCAAGTCGTTACCATTTAAGCCGTCGATATTGTCATTGGTAATCGAACCCTCCAGAATGTCGTCGCTTTCTGTACCGTTGGTGGTGCTATTTGTTTGGTTGGGGCCGCGAATAGCAGTCTGGCTGGGAAAGGTTATCTGCTTGCAAATGCAATCTTCGTCTTGAGTTTCTGGCGTTGGCGTCGGAGTTGGCGTCGGAGTTGGAGTTTCCGTTGGAGTCGCCGTCGGAGTTGGAGTCGGCGTTGGAGTTTCCGTTGGAGTCGGCGTCGGAGTTTCCGTTGGAGTCCCCGTCGGCGTTGGAGTTGTTGGCGGAGTTGTTGGCGGAGTTGGAGTCGGCGTTTCCGTTGGAGTCGGCGTTGGAGTCGGCGTTGGAGTCGGAGTTTCCGTTGGAGTCGGAGTCGGAGTCGGAGTTTCCGTTGGAGTTGGCGTTGGTGTTGGAGTCGGAGTTTCCGTTGGAGTTGGAGTCGGAGTCGGAGTCGGAGTTTCCGTTGGAGTTGGAGTCGGAGTTGGAGTCGGTGTCGGAGTTTCCGTTGGAGTAGGCGTCGGTGTTGGTGTTGGAGTCGGCGTCGGTGTTGGTGTTGGAGTCGGTGTCGGAGTCGGCGTCGGAGTTGGTGACTCCAAGTCGTCATTTGCGATCGCACCTATACCCGTCGCTTTAGTAATAGTCGCATTGACAGCGGTGCTGAGGTTGACGTTAAATGTTTCGTCACTTTCAAACTTAGAATCGCCGTTGACAGCAACAGTAATGGTTTTTGTCGTTTCCCCGGCATTGAAGGTGACGCTGCCTGTGGCCGCCGCGTAATCGCTATCAGCAGTGTTAGCAGTACCGTCTGAGGTGGCGTAATTGACGGTGACGGGCAAGCTAGAACCTGCTGAGAGAGAGGCGGTAAAGGTGGCGCTAGCAGTACCCGTATTGCCTTCGGTAACAACTACATCATCGATCGAGATAGTAGGGCTGTCATCATTGGCGATCGTAGCAGTGGCGGTGCTGGTGGTGACAGTCGAACTTTCCGGCGCTGCGGTCAAATTTGGGTTGCTGAGGGTGACGGTAATTGTCTCGTCAGGTTCAACTGCGGTTTCGCCCAAGACATCCACAGCAATAGTTTTAGTTGTTTCGTTGGCGGCAAAGGCGATCGTCCCTGTGGCGCTAGTAGCCCCCGCAGCATTGATATTATTGTAGTCTGTGCCGTTGCTCGCGGTACCAGCGATCGCATAATTTACTGTACTCGCTACCCCCGTGCCGCCGCTGCGAGTGACGGTGAAAGTTACGGGTTGAGTGCCGGAATTGCCTTCAATTAAGGAACCTGTGGCTGGATTTGTGAGTGCGATCGCATAAGCAATCGAGTCATTGGCTGCAATAGTCACCGCAGCATTGCTGCTGGTCGGTGCGATCGCATAATTCCCTTTTCCCAAGTTCAGTCGCAGCGTTTCTGCAACCTCCGGGATTGCGTCATCAACCGGAGTCAGAATCACATCCACAAAGCTCTGCCCGTCGGGAATAGTGACGGGAAAGGTACTGCCCAGATTGTAGTCAGCAGCAACAGCGGTACTACTGCCATCAATGGCGAGATTCACCGTCAAATTACCGACTGTGCTATCACTGCGGCTGACACGGAAAGTGCCTGGATCGATAGGAGTTTCAGCGGCTGAATTATCCGGCGCGGTGATGCTAACAATCTGCTGTACTTCAAAAGCGCCGATGTCAACACTGCTGCCAGAAGGCCGGGTTGAGTTACGCTGATCCGTAGCAGGTGCGATCGCGCTATTACCCCTGTCGATCGCGGGACTACCTGCATTCAGTGCGTGCGTCTGCGTAAGGCCGCCGTTATTTGCCAGTGCTGCCAAATTCGGGTTAATGGGAGTGCCAGCAGTGCCTACTAGATCGCCATTAACACCGTTTGTGAAGCCAGCACCAGTACCGTTGCCAATTAAGTTATTGCCCTCACTTGTAAATGTGCCGTCTACATCGGGGTTTAACGGAGCAGTATTCCCAGCAACGATGGTGTTGCGAATATTTGCTGTAGCGGTGTTGAAGATGCCGCCGCCTTGGTTAGTTCCACTATTGAGAGTAAGAGTGCTACTTCTGAGATCCAGCGTACCGCCATTTCTGATCGCGCCAAAGTTAGTTGCCGTGTTCGCAGAAAACGTACTGTTGGTAATCGTTGCCGCGCCCTCGTTGACGATCGCACCTCCATTTTGTGCAGCCTGATTGCTGTTAAACGTGCTGCTGGTGACACTCAATGGCACCTCGGCGTCGTTTCTGATCGCACCGCCGTTACCCGCCGAAATGTTGTTAGTGAAAGTGCTATTGAGAATGCTCAGCAGTTCGCCCCCGCCTCTGTGGTAGATAGCGCCGCCACCGTCAGCGGTGTTTTGTGCACTATTACCAGTAAAGGTGCTGCCAGTAATGTTTACCTCACCGCCGTAGATCGAGATGGCACCGCCGCCTTGACTGTTCGCAGTCGCCGTGTTTTCGGTGAAAGAGCTGTCAACAATGGTTACAATACCGCCATACTGCCCGATCGCGCCACCACCGAAATCGTTGACTGTATTGGCAGTAAAGCTGGAACCGGTTATTGTCACTGTGCCGCCGTTGTTGAACAGGGCACCGCCAAGCCCAGCAGTGTTGCTCAAAAAGTCAACGTTGGTGAGGTTCAGGGTAACGCCGGACCCGTTATTAATCCCACCGCCGCTGCCAGCTGTATTAGCGTTAGCAAAGGTGAGGTTAGAGATGCTAACAGGGCCGATACTAGTGTTAAGTATCTGCACTAAGCTGTTGCCGCTAACTGTCAAGTTAGCTGCACCTGGGCCGTTCAGACTGACGCTTTCATTAATAGTTGGCAGCGTCGTAGCGAGGGTAATTGTGCCAGTAATGCCAGTCAGGTCAATAGTATCTGCGCCTGCGGTAGCATTGGCTTGAGTAATCGCATCTCGCAGCGATCCTAAGCCGGAGTCGTTGGTGCTGGTGACTCCAAAAGAAGCTAAAACGCGATCGTAACTTGCGATCGCCTCTTGGGTGAATGCCAAAGGTGTCTCAATCGAACCAATTGTTACTTCTAAATCCCAGTCACCGCCTAATGCAGCACTTCCTGTCAGGTTTTTGGAAGCAGCGATGTCTGCACCTGTGAGTTGATTGAGGCGTTGCAAGAACGATCGCCCCGCTATCGGTGGGGCGATTTCTGCTGCCACGTTGCAACCGTACAGGAGGATATCGGCGTTAGGGGCTAAAGCCTTTTTCCACTGCTGAAGTCGATCGCCATATTCGTCTAGGTTGTCAGAATTTAGCTGAATTGACCCCAGTTGCAAATTTCCAGGCCCGCCGTGAGAAACAATGTGAACAGCGTCCAGATCCGTGTAGCTAGCTAATAACTCTGTAATTTGCTCGACTCCATCCCCCGCCCGATCGAGTATAAATATCTCTTTCCTTGGTTCGGCGCTTGGTGCAAGGCTTCGATAATCTTCAACGGTTGGGTCAATGACAACTATTTGCGTAATTTTTTGCACGATCGATTTTCCTCCTAGATGCAAGGGAAATGGAGCTTAAAAGCCGCGATCCTCTTGCCAAAAGAATTCAAATTAGTATTGAAAAATAATCATTTGAATCCACGAGCTAGGTTTGGAAAAGCTTGTAAAAGGCAAGATATAATGCTTAAGTCATACGCAGCTTAGAATCTTACTAAGACAACACAAGGAGCAAATTTGTTCCCAATCGTAAAAATTAGTCAGTAAATAGACCTCTTGCAAAAATAAATAGGACGGGCTCTGGGGCCCATCCCACAAGAGTTATTTTTTCTTGTGGGATGGGCCCCAGAGCCCGTCCCATCAATTGATGAAAAGGATTTTTGCAATAGGTCTAATATAGCGATCGGGTCGATCGCGCCTTCGATCCCCGACTTCTTTAAGAAATCGGGGCTCTGTTCTGTTTTTTCAGGTGGGCTTACTTATTTGGAGATACTAGCGAGAATGCTTTCCATCTCAGAAAGCTCGACCGCCCCGGAGAAAGTTTGACCGTTCATAATAAAGAAGGGAGTGCCTTGAATACCCAGTTGTTGAGCGAGTTGCATGTCTTTGGCAATGGCGGCTTCGGCAGCGGGGCTGTTGCGATCGCTGTTGAATTTATCTAATTTTAGATTGAGCTTTTGGGCAATGGATGCGTACAATGGTTCGCCTAACTGTTTCTGCCCTTCAAACAAAGCGCTGTAATATTCCCAGAATTTGCCCTGCTGTTGGGCAGCCCAAGCTGCTTTAGCTGCTGGCAGCGCTTGAGGGTGAATTGAAGTCAAGGGAAAATGCTTGTAAGCTAAAGTAACTTTGTCCTGGTGTTTTGCCATAAACTGCTTGACAGTATCGTGAGCGCGCGCGCAAAACGGACATTGAAAGTCAGAGAATTCTAAAAGTACAATCTGCTGCGAAGCTGAACCCGTGCTGGGAGAATCCCCGATCGCAGATTTGGGATTAGTTTTCATCTCCTGCAAAAATGATTCCTGCGCTGCTTTGAGAGACTGCTGCTGCTGTTGCTGGTACGCTTGTACCGAATCTAAAATTGCTTGCGGGTTTTCGCGGATAATCTGCAAGACTTGCTCTTTCAACTTGGGATCGACTGAATTGCCAGCAGCTGACTGAGCGGGGGAACAACCGATAAATACAAGGCAACCTGCCAGAAGTGCAGCCAAGCAGAAGGCTTGCTGGCTGCGGAGTTTTCGCCAAATAGTGGATAGGTTCATCTTTTTTTTGTGATTCACGGCAACACTTAATCCTACATTTTATTTGGCGGAGTGTCAGGTATACCGCAGTTTAAGGTTGTGCAGCTAGTTTTTGCTGTGAGCAATAATTAGTCATTAGTCATTAGTCATTAGTTATTAGTCATTAGTCATTAGTTATTAGTCATCAGTCAACTGTCAACAGTCATTAGTTATTAGTTATTAGTCATCAGTCATTAGTCATTAGTCATTAGTCATTAGTCATTAGTTATTAGTCATTAGTTATTAGTCAACTGTCAACAGTCAACAGTCAACAGTCAACAGTCATCAGTCAACAGTCAACAGAATCTTATGAGGACTCAAGTCCTCACTACAAACGCGAGATCGGTTATTTTACGGGACTAGATATAAAAGATAAAAGGGCGATCGCCCGGGCGATCGTCCTTTTATTTGCTGCAGGTATTATCAGCTTTTCGGCTTGTCTGAATCCCAGACTATTTGCGGTTGTTGAGCCATTTAGCAGCAACTATTCCCAAAATACCCGCAACAACTGGATTGCCCAAAAACTTCATCAAACTCGGCTGTTCGGCCAGCACTTCTCGGAAAATATCCGGGTGATTGTGATAGGTAAACGAGGCCAGCTTGGTAACATCGTCAGCATTCATGCGGCTGGCGTGGTGGGTAGAAAGTCCTAGCTGCTTTTCCAATTGGCGATCGTCCAATCCTCTCTTGCCCAAATGCTTGAAGAATTCCCGCGCCACATCGTCGCGTTCATTTGGCTTAATTTGGGCGATCGCCTTTTGCAATTCCGGTTCCAACTGAGCCGGCGGCAGGGAGTCGTGATTCAGGGAACGCCCGAATAATTGTTTGCGCTGATCCGGCGAAGTTCTCTGAGCAAAATCGTCAAAATTTTCGTACTCTTCACCCGTTGTCTCGGGCATCATTTCTCGATTTCCCTGGGCCAAATCTTTCATGATTTGACTCTTGTAATTATCGCTGCTACTCATGGTAACTCTCTTCCAATCTACACAACATTTCCGTGTCTACTTGAGATTGTTTCGCCTTCAAAAAACTGCGGAATATTAAACCGTCGCGCGGCTTTAATTTAAGCTTTCTAACCAGGTCAAGACTTGTATTCAATTTGATTTGATTGCTGGTCGTACTTAGCCGTCAAAATCAGTTTTTTGTCAGGAGCGTAAACCAAAACACTTACATCCTGATTTGGGAAATTGCGGTGAAAACCTTGTGCTAAAGATTTGGCTAAATCTTTCACTTCAGTAGGGCGGACTTGCGGGGTAATTACAACTCCCAATTTGTTATTGTCGCGAACGTAAGCATCCTGAACCAGGCCCTTAGCCGTCAATGTTACCCATTTACCAAAATCTTCACCTGCGGCGGTATTGCCACGTTCTAGCTGCGCGTAATAACCCTGACGGCCGCCAATGGCTACAGATCCATCACTCGGTTTTTGGGCTGAAACGCTGGGCGCGCACGCAGTAGTAACGGCCAGCATTAATACCAATAGTACGCCCGCAATTATTTTGCGGCTCTGCTGCAATAAACTCACCTTTTTTTCCTCCGTTCAGAAAACATTTGGAATACTTGAAAGGGTCAGGTTGCTCGACCCTCTCAATTAGTATTAGGCTTAGTCTAGTTTCTTTTTGAGCTCATCTTTGACATCTTCGATCGCGTGACCAGCTTCAGCTTTTGCCTGCTTGGCTTTGCCTTCTGCTTTATCCTTCGGGTCGCCAGTAACATTGCCTAGGGCTTCTTGAGCTTTGCCTGCGATGTTGTCGCCAGTTGCCTTTGCTCTATCTTCAGTGCTCATTGGTTTCTCCCTATCTGTATCTAATCAGACATTTTTTACTTAATAAACTCATCATAGGTAACTAGGAGCTGCGTTGCACTCTACCTCTAGGAATAAAAAATGAATAAAAAATGAAGAGGGAAGATGGAAAAGTTATTTTTCAGTCTTGGACGGACTGCGACTTTCATACTTACTTACGGGTTTTTTTACCGTTTTTGCTGGCTGCAATGAAGTATTTCTGTGAAAAAACTGGTGGATGGTCACCCGTGCGTCCAAGGCAGTTTTTTTTAAACAAAAAATAATTTAAAATTATAATTTTTTTTATTTAATTCTGCTTTATGCCTTCAAAAGGCAGGTGTGGGCAAGACCGCATCTTACCCACACCCTAAAAAAAATCGGATTAGTTTTAATCAACCTTGGGATGACATTCTGTATCTATTTTTTTCTGAAGTTCTTCTTTCAACTGTTCCACAGCCCGCATAGTTTGAGCATCTTTGTGTTTGTGTTCACCGAGGGCTTTTTCTGTTTCCTCGCCCAGCAATGTTGCCTTTGATTTTGGTAGGCTTACTTGATTCTCGCTGCCAGTGTGGGTCGCATTTTCTTCAATACTCATTTGTCTTGACCCTCATTGTTGGTTAAACTTATTTTTAACAAGGCTAGTTAGAAGCTAACCTTATACTTATAATAATGCCAATAACGAAGCCTTCCCTCTGCCTGAAGATAGATACGGCCTGGGCAATATTTATTACTTTTAAAGTAAGAGAAATTAGGGAGACTTCCATCTGCCGGAATAAAGATATGGCAAAAAAAGAGAGGGAGAGGAGCCGATGGGGAGAGAGTCCGATGGGGAGAGAGGAAGAAAGCCGGATTTCGACTTGTTATGCCTTTAAAACTTGCCTCTTGCTTGCCCTCAATTTCTGAATTGGAAAAAACCTACCCTTGAGAGGGAGAGCGGGGGGGAGAATTTTTCAGCAGCGCGATCGCAATAACTACCTTCAGTCGTTTGTTTGATGAGGCTGTTTCGACATCCGTAAAAGATGAAGAGAGAAATAGACGACAGGTTTAGTGCAGACTTAAGTCAGATGTAACAGTTTGACCGTTAAAATCCACAGGGTGCAGCAATTTCCAAGTTTTGTGGCGATCGGGTTAAATAATCTGCTAAACAAGAGTTAACCTCAAGGCTAACTTCCTGCAGGCTCGAACTAAAAATTCTCTTATTATTGACATCCACCCCGGCGTGAACGCACGGGGATTCCATCTATTCAAGCCAATCAAAAATTGACAATTGCTTAAATTC
>NZ_JAUBTO010000058.1:0-44919 GCF_036702495.1 Microcoleus sp. C2D2
AGTCATTAGTCATTAGTCATTAGTCATTAGTCATTAGTCATTAGTCATTAGTCATTAGTCATTAGTCAACAGTCAACCGTCAACAGTCAACAGTCAACAGTCAACAGTCAACCGTCATTCGTAATGTGGAATCAATCTCACTTCTAACTTCTGACTTCTAACTCCTGATTTCTGACTTCAACCTCAATCAGTTAAATCCGTTACAACTCATATGTTGCACCATTGTCAGCAACAGGCAAGATGCCTGTGAAGCGAGAAAATTTATATTTTGTGGAACAGGCATCTTGCCTGTTCATAAAAGGTTAATTGACAAGGGTGCAACATATGAGTTACAACCCTTATATAATTCGCTGCCGAACAGACATCCCTTGCATCCGTTACAAAATCTGTTGCCGAACTTCCTATGCTACTTCCCTTAACCCGCGAAACCTTTCAAGAACTAATTCCCGCCGTCGCCACGGGAGCGCAATACAAATATATCTGGGGAAAACCGCCAGATTTTTTGAGGCGAATGTTAATCTCTGCCGTCATCGTAGTTTTCCTCCTGATCCTCTACAACTTCGCAGGTTCGGATGTCGGACCGCTAGTTTTAATCACCGGATTGATAGCTGGTTTGTACTGGCTGTGGGGGCCGATTTTGTGGGCGAGTTTGCGGAATGCAGAATGTCGCAAATATCAATACTGCGGTTTTTGGCAAGGACGAGTTTTGGATATATACATCACAGATGAAGTCACAAGTCAAGAAGAAACAGTCAATCAAAAAGGACAACTCGTAATAGTTGACAACCTAGAACCGCGCATCAACTTAGAAGTTGGCGACAAAACCGGATTTACTACTACACTTCGAGCTCCCTTGCGGAAAGAACACCAAGGAATTGTCCCCGGCCAAGCTGCTTTAATGTTAATCATGTCAAATCAAGAAGATTTGAGCACGATTACCAAAGTATCAGATATTTATATTCCCAGCCGCGACGTGTGGGTGAGCGACTATCCTTATTTACGCAGAGATTTGTTTGTCGAGATCAGCCAGGAGATAAAAAAAGGTAGACAGAAAAAAGGGCGCGTTCGCACTAACCAAAGTAGAGATGTAAAAAGGCGATCGCCCGCCGATTATTAATATTGATCGTAGCGACAAATTTAAGAGCGATCGCACGTTAAGCCCGGGCAAAAACTTAATTTCTGGAGATGTCTAATAATAGTTAAGCGTCATTGCCCGATTTTCAAGAAATACACCACTTTCGAGAAGCCGATCGAGCGAGCTTTTTCGTCATAAACACGCTATTCGGGTCATCAATGTATTCAGCGAAGGGGCCTCGGTACTTGAACCCATACCCTATATACAAGGCTCGTGCCGGGGCGAACTCAGGCAAAGCCCCTGTTTCCAAATTCAGGCAATCGCAAGCACGCCCTTCGGCTTCTTTTATGATGTGTTCAAGAATCTTCCCGGCGATACCTTTACGGCGGTGAGCCTTGGCGGTACGCATTGATTTGATTTCACCACTTCTTGAATCTAGTTCTTTCAATGCTCCGCATCCGAGTAATTCATCACCCTCCCAAGCCGTCCAGAAAGTAATATCGGGCGAGCGCAATGCTTCTAAATCAAGAGCATGAATGCTTTCAGGTGGTGTAATCTCATTCATATTGTCGAGATGTTCGCACAGAAAGTCAGCGATCTTTCTACCTCTGAGGTCATCTTGGCGAATTTGCAATCGACACATTTCCTTAATTTGCTACAGAATTCTACTCTATCAAGACTTACCCACTCCGACAAAGAAACCGGGTTTTTTACCGAATCTGTGGCTGAAACCTGCGTATTTTCGTAAAAAAACCCGGTTTCTGGATGCTCGTGCGTCAGTTCTATCTATGATGGTTCACAGAATACCGCAGTATAAAAAGTAACTTAATTTGTTCACAAAATTCCGAAAAAACCGATGGTGACAGTAGAGGGTGCCGAAAGCGGGATCTAAAATCTAAAATCTAAAATCTAAAATCGACTGACTTCTCGATCAACTGTTTCGCTCTTGGCCGTAAGCTTGCCAAGCCAAATCGACCAGCCCGTTAACAATAGCGACAGCCACCACCGCAGAGCCCTTGCGGCCCTCAATCCGAATGTGAGGAATCATCGAATCGTGCAGCCGCGACTTAGCCACGTCAACCCCCACAAACCCAGAAGGAGTCCCAATCACCAAAGCCGGTCGAATTTCCTCAGATTCAATCAAATCTACGATCGCCGACAAAGCAGTTTGAGCCTGGCCCACCACAAAAATCCCCTCAGGATAGCGTCTTGCCAAAGTTTCAATCCCCCAAGCCGCCCGCGTCCTTTCCTTTTGGGGGCGTGTCAAAGCCTCCATCGAACAGTAAACCGGATTCGCAAAGGTACTTTGGATCAAGGGCGTAATGCCCACCTGCACCATCGGCACATCTACCACGATCGTAGTCCGAGCAGCCAAAGCCGCCGCCCCGGCTTGCAAAGCCTGATCGGAAAAACTAATTAAAGACTTGTACTCAAAATCAGCAGTCGCATAAATCACACGGCGGACTATTTCGTACTCCGCCGCTGAAAAACCGTGGTCGCCAATTTCGCTATCAATTAATCCCAGACTCTGGGCATCGCTTACGTGCCATTCCATTTGTTGGATAGCTGTCGCCTGTGAGTTGTCAGGTATCAGCTTACCAGCTTTTAGTGATTAGTCATTAGTCATTAGTCATTAGTTATTTTTTAGGAGCAGGTTTTTGGGCGATTTGGGCCGCCAACAAATAATCTCAAGACTTGCGCGCCGGGCCCATCACCTTGGTTTTTTCACAGCAATACTTCGTTACAGCCAGCCTCCAAGGTGAAAAACCCGGTTTTTAAGAGTCGCAGCGCGTCCAAAACTGAACCTGAAAACGAGACGATCGCACTGGTCTCTCGGCAGCCAGCGCCCCCGTCAGGGTCGATCGCTGGGCCAGGGACGATCGCACTGCTAAGTTTCCGACGACGAAGAAGATTTGCCCAGCACCGGAGTCAGGAATGCCGCCAAAGCTCCGATCGCAAAACCGGCCACATTCCGAACCACAGGCAACCAGTCAGAAGTCCGAGTCACCACCGGCCCAAGTCCGAAAGCGAAAAACAGAATGCCCCACAGCGGCGAAAAAATCAGCGCCCACTGCCAAGCCACAACCTGTCCCGGTTTCCGAGGCTGAGCCGCAAACCCGCAGATAACGCCGCCAACCACCGACGTAATTAACGTCAGAACCCACTGTTCCCTCGGCAAACCCGGAACCACGCGACAGCCGCCCTGACGCAAACAGCCTTCTATCGACTCCAAAGATTCAATAATCGCTCGATCTTCGCCATTGTCCCGCACAAAAAATTGATTGCCGTAGCGGGTTTGCAGTTCCACCCAAAAAGTGCGCGGCAGCAGCGGATACAGCGAGTCGCCCACATTAAAATTGAGCAAATTGCCCCCTCGGGGGTCAGCAACTAATAACACACTCTTGTCATCTAGCCCCCAATAGCTTTTGACAGCCAAACCAGGCGTGCGATCGTACTGAGTCAGCACTCGGAGTTTCCAGCCGGTTTCGGCTTCAAAGGCGTTTAAATTTTTTGCCAAACCCTCTTCTTCAATATCCGTGAGGGCTTTAGCTAAATCAATGATCGGCGTCTGAGTTGACGGCAACAAATCGGGATTGTTGAAAGCGTGGGCCTCCGGTGCGATCGTCCACACCGACAAAGCCAGAAAAAATGCGACAACAGAGGCTAGAAATTTTCGCGGGAAAAGCTGTGACATAGGAACTTGTAATCCGGGTCTTAATTGTGAATGCTAGCTGGCGGTCTTAACCAAAGGATAAGAGAAAACTCATATTTCTTTACAATTATTTACTTTACAGGAAGGGGAGAGCAAGCGGAAGAGTTCGGGCAAGGAAAGTTTGCGAGCGGGGAAGGGGCTGACAATTAACTGTAGAGGACACGATTGCGATCGAGGGCAAACCGCCGTTAAACAAGAGCTCGATTTCCTGACGGGGTGAGTATCTTGGATTGTCCGCGTCCTTCTATGTTCATCCAGCAGGGCTCGCGCAGTCCCGTTGATGAATAATACTTGAAGCCGATCGTAATAGAGAGAGACAGTGTGTGCGATCGGTTATTTAAGTATTTTCCGGCCTGAAAAAACTTACTTTCATAAAGATTTAGCATAATTTGAAAAACTCTCAGTAAATATACATGACATCAAACAGACTAGCAACACCCCAAAAAACCCTGAACTTCAGTAGTTTTCCGGATTTACTTATAACCGAGCCTAGCCGATTATGATCGGTAATCGCTGAACGATCAAAAAAAAATTAACTATTTCTCAAGGAGCGCCCCCAGTGCCTTTAACCGACCCCCTTAGAGAACCTTTAACAGAAATAGAATCCTTAATTCCCGGACTGGCCCCTACTTTCGCCCCACAACTGCCGGGAATTGGGACTAACAAAACCTTATTATATCAAACTCCGGGTTCTTCAGAAAACTCCGAACAACCTAACTTAATAGAACCCGCAAGCGGCTCCGCATCCGAATTCAGTCGAACAGAAGCAGATACTTTTATTATTATTAATAAAGCCTCCGATATTAACAGCATACCTTCTGCCAACACCAGCCCTCTGATAACTAACAGCACTCTCAGGGATACAACAAATTCTGAACTTGACCCCCTAATTGGTAAACTCGACTCCGGCTTAGGAGACCCCTTAACCGACCCGAATCGAATTGCATCAAATAACATTACTTCTGATTCTAATAAATCTGCGACTGACATACCTCCAGTCAACTCCTCAATCAGCAACTCAGAACTAAATAAAACCACAGCAGCTACAACCGCTGCCAGTGATAAATTACCGGAAAACACCACACAATTACCCTCCGCCGCCGTTGGCCAATCCGAGCCAGAAAACAGCCAAAAATTCCTCGCTGTAACTGCCGACACAACGAGCGAAAAAGCTACGCTCTCCACAACATTAGTCACAACTGCTGAAACGACATCAAAACCAGAAGAACACCCAACACCGTTATCATCAGAGACTACACTCAAAAGCGAGTCAGAATCAAACAAAACATCACCCGCAACTGCATCAACGACTGATAAATCAGAATTAAATAAAACATCACTTACCGAAAACTCTACCGCCAACAACTTAGAAACCGCCACTAATCTAGAACCCGATAAAGCCTCAATTTCTTCAACCAGCATCAACTTTGACTCAAACGCATTCAGTGTCGATGAAAAAGGAATAATCGGTATAGAATTCACATCCGACGGCGGCTGGTATAGCGGACAACTAGCCATCGTCAACCTACTCGGAATGGAAAAATTCGTTCCCGGTTCCGAGGCCTTCATCAAAGAAGCTGCCAGTCGAGCTTTAAGCAACTCAACAAACGGCTACATCGCAATTTCTGACGATTTAGAAGGAGCATATTACACCGCTCCTAACAGCTCAGAAAACTTTAACTCAGGGCAATACCTCGGCAAAAAAACATTTGCCATGACGCCTGGGGACAAATTCTTCTTCATGCTAGTCCCCAACGGCACCGTACAACAAGTATACGACAACCCCGCAATCGGCGGCGACAAAAAACCCCTATTTTCAATAGCTACAGAAAATCCCAACGACGGCTTCAGTATCGGTCAAATTGCCGATATTACAGGCGAAGGTCAACTCTTCGTCATGGAAGATATGGCGCTGAGTGAAGGAAGCGATCGCGATTACGATGATATCACCTTCCGTGTCACGGGCGCTACATCCCAAATCGTTCCCCTGAGCCAATTAGCGGGCTCCGACCGTGCATCAATTCACTCCCAGTTAGTTCAAAAACTCAAGGGTGAATCGGATAAATCCGGTTCCCTATTTACCGCAGAATCAACTGTTACCAATTCCGCTGATACATTCCCGGCCCAAACACCATCAATAACTGCTGATAATGACAAACAAAAACCTCACCCAACAGCAGCAACAGTTGCTAACTCAGACAGCCAAGAATCACTACCAACAGAAACCTCAAGTGTTGCTAACTCAGACACCCAAGAATCGCCAGCCACAGAAACATCAATAGTTGACAAATTCGATACTCAAGAATCGCCACCAACAGAAACATCAACAGTTGACAAATCCGATACTCAAGAATCGCCACCAACAGAAACATCAACAGTTGACAAATCCGATACTCAAGAATTGCAACTCATAGAACAAACAGCCTCTCCCCCAGAAACACTTAGTGTTAGCCCTACTGAATTAAATTCGGAAATAGAACAGCAAGTTGAGATTACCACAGAAAAGGCTGGCGATTTAATTGAAGATGATACCGCTTTCCCTGAAATAGCAGCCGAATTAGAAACCGAACAATTGGTGACAAAAACCGAGTCAATTGTTGTTGCCCCCGAAGCGGCTGATACGGTTGAAAGCGCTCTCCCTGTTGCTGAAATAACAGCCGAATTAGAAAGCGAACAATTGCCACAAAAAACCGATGCTCTGGCTGTTGCAGATTTCACTGCTACTCCAAGTGATACAGACATCGCTGTCGCCTTCACAGCAGCCGAATTAAAAACTGAAAAACCCCCGGCAATAGCTGTTAATTCTATCGAACCAGAACCGCTAAATTCCCACTCAAATTCTAGCGTACAAACCGATTCTCCCAGACCGGCACTTTTCTCAAATTCATCAGAAACAGCAGCAGGTACGGCACAGATAGCCTCAGTCGAAACCAGCGTTTCACCCTCAACTGTTAAATCCCCACCAGCACCAACTTCAAACAATTATAATAGCAATTCAACTCCCACAGAAACTGCCGGAACCCCACCCGCGTATTCCGATACCGAAATTGCGCCAAAACCAGCAGATATATCGAGCGGTTTGCTGTCGTTAGAGGCAGAAGAATCGGCTCAAATCGAAGACGGTATTGCCGACATTGTGTCCAATCCAACACAGCGTGCCGGCGACTTCCAAAGCAATACCAATCCTCAAGCAAATCTCTCAAGAACAGCAGCAGCCAACTCACCCAGTCCCGGCACTTTTCTTGTAGAAAATGCTGACGGACAAGTCAAATTTGACTATCAATTTGACGGTGGCTACTATGAAGGCGAGCTTGGCATTTTCAGCCTGTCAGGAATGGAAGCGCTGACGCCAGGGAGTCCAGAATTTATTGCCGAAGCTGCCAGGAGAGTTCTCACCAATTCCACTGAAGGGCACCTCGTCATCCGCGACAGCATCGAAGGAGGCAAATTCACCGGTGCGATGCCGGGAGAAGGAACGTTTGGCAGCGACCCGTACCAGGGCATCAAAACCTTCAACATGACGCCTTTTGATACCTTTGCCGTCATGTTCGTACCCAGCGGTACGGTGCAGTCATCGCTGCAATTCTCGTGGTTGTGGGATTTGTTTCCCGAAATGCGTCCCTTGTTCTCGATCGAGAGCGCCAATCCTAACGATACATCTTACGTGTTGCCGATCGCCGATGCAACAGGTACGGGCAACACCTTCGCCCTCGAAGATATGTCGGCCGCGAGCTCGGACAAAGATTACAACGACCTAATCTTTAAGATTAGCGGCGCGACAGGAAACGCACCGCTGCTGGATACAGTCATCAATCCTGACAAAGAATGGCGCAACACTCCCCTGGGACAACAATTGCTCGCCGAAGCCAATCCCTCGAATTCTGACAACAATCCGCCTGTTGTTTCACCGACAAGCGCTCGGACTTACACAGAATTAGAGACAACTATTTCATTAGACAATCTTGCCACAGATGCAGAGGGCGACCCCCTGACAATTAGCGTCCTCAATCCAGTTAACGGCACAGTAATTTTCAATCCCTTAACTAACAAAGCATCGTTTAAGCCCGAACCCGGTTTCTCCGGTATTGCCAGCTTTGATTTCCTTGCCAGCGACGCTTTTGGGAGTTCTAGTCCTGCGCGAGTCACAGTCAACGTCAGCGACGTTCCCCTGCTGAATCTAGATTTTGTCAAGCGCAACCCGCGACTCAATGCAGGAGAAAATACAGAATTAGTTGTGCTCGGAGATTTTGCCGACCAACAAGATGTCGTGCTGCCGGATTCTTATTTAACTTACACTTCATTAAATCCAGAAGTAGCACCAATTGACGCGACTGGAAAAGTGACAGGTTTAACCAACGGCACTTCAATTTTGAGCGCATCTCGCAACAACCTGCAAGCAGTAACAGCGGTGCGAGTAGGAGAATTGCCAGCCCCAACCAACGATGCAGAATTCAATGGAGCACTAGCCGAGATTAACGGTTTGAATGTCTATCCCAAAGCAGTCACCATGACAGCCGGAATGGGGCGCTCGCTTTTAGTAGGAATTGAAAATATTATCCAATCTCCCGACCTGAAATTTGGCTCTACAGGAACTCGCTATTTCCCCGGAAACTCCAACCTCTTGCAAGTGAATTCAGACGGCCTTATTACTGCAATAGAAGAAGGAGTTACTAACGTCACCGTCATTCACGGAGGAGCCGAACAAGTCGTGCCAGTACAAGTGTCGGTTCCTGTCGCCGCCGGAGCGACTTTAGGAGTAAATGGCGGTGCAGTTCAAGGCAGCGACGGTTCAATTGTGATGGTACCGCCCGGTGCTCTTGCCGAAGATACAGCTATTAGCTTGACATCTCTAAGCAGCAATGCTCTATCGCTACAACTTCCCGATGGTTTGCAGTTTGCCGGAGGCTTCAACTTAGACTTGGGCGAGGACTCCTTGAAAATGCCCGCTCAATTAGCAATTCCAGCCCCCGCCGGCTTATCTCCCGGTACCGAAGTTTTATTCATGCGAAAAGGTTCGCTGCCGGATGCTAACAATATTCAAAACCCTACTTGGCTGATTCAAGAATCCGGCGTAGTCGATGCTTCCGGCACTATCCGAACCAATTCCCCACCATTTTCTGGCATTTTGGAAAGTGGCGAATATGCGATTTTTGCATGGCCAACTATGCTGGGATTAGTAGGAGCTCCGCCGACTGTCCAACAGTTAGTCAATCTCGGCATATCGCAAGCCGCTGCTGGCCCCCTGGCAGCTACCAGCGGTGCAGGGGCAATTAACCTCTCAACTAATTTCGGTCTCCAAAGCAGCTTATTAGCAGCAAATGCCGGTTTAATCGGTCTCGTCGCCGTCACCGGAGCCCAATTCGCCGCTACAATCTTGCTCCTCGGTTACTTGGCTAAATACCTGCAATCGGGATTGAAAGTTACAGCCATTCCACAAGTCGGTTTACCTGTAGTCACTCCGGCGGGCGTCGAACTCGACCCAGCGGGGATTCCCAGCGTCACGGCGACTCTAAATATACCGACATTATTCCCAGCAGAGCCCGAATCACCTCCAGTGCTTCAATCCGCTGAATATAAGTTAGAAGATGGCTCCCCAACGGTTGTCCTGACGGGCAGCAATTTCCTGAACAATTCCAATGATTTGGGCGGTGAATTTGAGGATTTAACTGTCAGCTTCCGCGTCGGCGACAAGACTTATCCAGGCCTTTTGATACCAGATAAAAACACTGATTTGGGAGACAATCGCTACCGAATTGCCGTCAAAATTCCGATTACCGTACCTGTCGGCGAATCCACTATTGTAGTGTCGAGACGGCAGAAAAAACGTTACGGCCAGGGTGTTGACGATTACGAACTTGTCGAACTTGAAAGTGAAGAAAATATCCGCCTCGCTCCTAACTGCGTTGAATTGGCGCTAGTGACAGAACGCTCTGGCGACAAAATTAACGTTATTAACCTCAAAGACGCTTTATCGACTGTTGAAACCCAGAACAGCGATAAATTGGCGGTTGCACTTAATATTCCTGTGGGTAATCCCGCCATCGCCGACCGGCCGGAGTTGATAGCAGCCACTAACAATGCTACCCGCGCCTACGTGACTCTGCGGCAGACCGGCGGGGTGTCAGTGGTGGATTTGATAGCGCTGCGAGAGATAGACACTACTCCTGAAACAGCTACTGTGGATGCGATTAGCTTGCCCTCTGGGGCTAGACCGCAGGCTGTTGTGATTGACCCCAGAGACAATTACGCTTACATTAGCGACCAGAATCTCCCCAACATCTACGTCCTCGACATCAACCCGAATTCGGCAACTTATCATACCGTTGTTCAGACAATTACCATTGATTCGCCGTCGGGTTTGCAACAGTTAGCAATTAACAGCGATGAACGCAAACTTTTTGTAACTGCTGGCGACAAAAAGATTCACGTTGTCAACATCGACCCGAACGATAAACCAACCAATTCGAGTTCTAATCCCCGCAAGTGGCACGAGAAGATTGGCGAAATATTAACCCCAGACGGGGCAATGGGGATAACTGCAACTTCTGACCCGTCGAAGATAACTTTTACCAGTGGCAACTCTACTCTAGACGGCAGCGGTTTTGGCGTTTTGGAAATTACCAACAGCGACCCCCTGAGTTTTGCCGCGGCGACACGCTACGCGAACTTGTCGCTTGGTAGCGCTTCCGATTACTTCGATGTTAACGAGGGAGTGGCTGTAACAATAATGAAAGACGGGCGCTATGCGTTTGTTGCCGGCCGCAACAGCAGGCAAAGCAACCCCGAGGACTTCCCGGATGGGCGCAAGGGTGGAAATATTGGCATTATCAAAGACCCGCTGGGATCGAATCCTCAATTGGTGGCCGCAACTCGACCGATTCCGCACAGCTTAACTAACAATGTAGCGCTTTCGAGCGATGGCAAATATTTGATTGGTTCCTATCCCACCGAAGACTTGGGAGGCAATACCTATGTTTTCAATGTTGAGGAAATGATTAAGGCTATAGAGAATCCGGGCGATTACAAGCTTGACGCACGCGACAGGGGTGTGGGTACCGCTGGTTTCGTGACTAACACTGAGCGAAATGCGACGATAGCTGACCTCGCCCGCGTGCCTATTGATGATATCAACCCTCTGGTTAGTATTGCGGCTGACTTTGAAATTACGGGGGGAAATGGGATTAATAATTTTGTCTTCGATGTACCAGAAGGCACGAACCGCGCTCCCATTGGTCTCGGCGGAAATCCTCGGGGTTTGGCGATCGCGAGTGCGAGAAATTGGCTGGAATTAGTCGGACCGACTGGTACTAGCAAAAATGACACCAATCCTTTAACTCCTACTTTTAAATGGGATTTTAAGGGTGAAGATGAACCCTGCGGTCTTCCTAGTTTTAATCCCAATACTGATATTAAGGAGGTCAATCTTTATGTGAGTGTTTTTCCTGAAGGAAAAGGATTATTGCCGACAGATAGGTGGAAGGGGTTAAATTCGGCTGACGAAAAAGATTACAATCCGAATCGGATTCTGACTGCTAAATGGGAGAATAACAAGTGGACTTGGAATAGCGAGAATATGGCTGGTTCTTCTGAGCCGTTTAGTCCTTCTAATAATAATGAGGAGTTTACTCTTTCTAAAGACCTAATGTTGACGGCGGGTCAGGAATATCATTGGGCGGTGGAAGCTGTGACGAATAAAGGGGAAAGAAAACGTGTTGTTGACAAGTTTAAAACTCTACTGCCAGAGCCGATTTCTGGTGGCAACACTTTCAGCAGCGTTACTGTTTTAACGCGCGGTTTGGAAGCTCAATCTAATTTGATAGACCGCCAATTCGAGCAGATGGCTTCTCACCTGACTAAAGAAGATGGTTTGGTCATGCGTTACGATCGCGCCACTAACAAATGGGGATGGCTGAATTTTGATGGATCCACAACCTTCTCCCCTCCAACTCATAAATTGGGCGCACCACTGGTACTAATCCCTGGGTGGGAACAGCCGCCAGAAGCAACCGCATTTAACTCTGGCTTTACTGAGGCAGCCGCAGATGCCTCTTTTGCTTCACTGGTAGCTTTAAATCAAAATTTGGAAAACACCCTTTTCAATTCACCTATGCACTTTATGGGGTTTGGTCAGGGTACAGCGATCAACAATGAAATTGTCCAGCGTTTGGGGACTTATTTTCCCCTCGCTGGTGGTACTAGCCTTGTAAACCGCGACCTCCAGATGACAACGATCGATCCTCATGATTTCGACCAAGATTACTTGCTAGGCACCTTAAAAAGCGTCCGCGATCCCGAAGTGCGAATCTGGGAAAATGTTACCTATGCCGATAACTATTATCAAAACGTTCCCACTGTGGATACACAGGAAACCAATACTCGTGCTGGTCGGCGAATTGCCGAGGCGGATTGGAACGTACACCTTGGCGGTTCTGATGGAACAGGCTCTCTTGATGGCTCGAGCCGGATTGGATTTACTGAACATATCACGGATGGAAAGCCTCACCTGAACGCTCTAACTTGGTATGGAGGAACAGCTAACCTTAGCGGAAGTCAACTCCCCTTAAGGAATGGAGAGAAGATTTACCGTCGGCTTGGAGATCTGGACCTAGATAGTTCAGGCAATCCAACCACACCTACGTGGTACACACCCGATCGTACCAATGCTAATTTTACTCACGGTGAACAACGAGCTCCTTGGGAAGGTATCGGTACAGGCTGGTTTTACTCGGTACTCGGCGGTGGCTCTCAATTACGCCCCTATGATGTTAACGTAAGTAACCGTGTCCCCGTAACCGAGGACAACACCTACACAGACGAAACTATAGGTAACAAAATGCGAGGTGACTATGCAGTTCCCACCCTTTTCAATGGTAATTTTGACGCCACCAGCGAAAGTTTTTCTTATCAGAGCGTTCCAGGCTGGTCTTTTTACAACACTTTAACTGTATCCGACAATCATAATGTGTCGCAAAGACATCTGCATGAACGGGATGAGATTGATACCTTTTTAACTGAAGAGCAAAGAAAATTAAACCCTGGTTTGGCGGGACAAAACTATACCTTGAAGATGGGAGGAACCGATGGAGTTAAAGAAATAATTCATAATCTCTTTCTTGTGCCCGATCGGAACAGTTTACACGATAGTTTGAAGTTCGACCTGCACGTACCTGAAGACCAACTCGGTGCGGGAAGAAAAATTACGGTTTCTCTGAGAGCAGACGTAGCTGGTTACGAACAGTTTACGTCAATAGGAACTATCGATTTAGAGCGAGGAGTATCTGGAAAAGATAGCTCTCCGGAGGAGCTCGACAGCAATACTCGCAAGATCGGTTATGGTACTGAAGGCTTTGAGAGTTTCTACCTAAATGTCCCGCAAGAACTGCGCGGTAAGGCAGCTTTACTCAAGTTTGAACTCAATGACGGCACTGTTTACCTTGACGATATTTCTTTTGGCAAGAAGTGGGAACCTTCTATGACTCTCGCTGAGGCTGAAGAATATACAAAAAATAGCTACTACAGCGGACGCGTGCTCTATCATGGAACTAACCCAGATGGTGCTGCTAGTATTGCGAAGAGTGGTGTAAATCCTGCTAGGTTCACAAGAGGTTACCTCGGAGAAGGTTTTTATTTGACCAATCAGGAAAACATGGCTAAAATTTTTAGCAGGGATGAAAATAACCAGTCAGGGGTGGGTCCGGTATTAAAGATTATCCTAAACGTAAAAAACCCCAAAGTCTATGAGGATTTAGAGGAATTTGTGGCTCACGCAAAGAATTACGGCCTGGAAACTGGTGTACAAGAACCAGAGCTGACAGTTAGATATACAGAGTATCTCAAATCTCAGGGGTATGATGCGATCGCGACTAGAGGCCCACAAATGATGCAATATCATTTAGTTTTCGACCCCAAACAAGTAGTTGTTGTTGAGGAGTAATCAAATGGCTGAATATGGAGGATGCCGTGCCTGTCGTCACTGGTTTCAGGACGTGTATATAAACCAGCTCCCAACTTGTCGCGCCTTCCCTAAAGGAATTTCACCAATTATTATCACGGGAACTATAGAACATACAAAACCCTTACCCGACCAAGAGAACACAATTGTTTATGAACCAGTCGAAGCAGCTAAGTAGGCAGTACCCAAAGACCAACTCGGTGCGGGAATAAAGATTATGCTGAAGGTAAAAAACCCCAAAGTCTATGATAGTGTGGACGAATTTGTGGCTCACGTAAATAATTATGGCCGGGAAACTGGTCTATAAGAACCAGAGCGGACAGTTAGATATGCAGAGTATCTCCAATCTCAGGGGTATGATGCGATCGCGACTACCTCAACAAGCATGCAACATCATTTAGTTTTCGACCCCAAACAAGTAGTAGTTGTTGAGGATTAATCAAATGGCTGAATATGGAGGATGCCGTGCCTGCCGTCACTTGTTTTATGGCGTGTATATAGAGGAGATTCCAACTTGTCGCGCCTTCCCTGAAGGAATACCACTAATGATTGTCGTCGGAAATATAGAACACACAAAACCTTTACCCGACCAAGACAATACAATTGTTTATGAACCAGCCGAAGCAGCTAAGTAGGCAGTACCCAAAGGCCAACTCGGTGCGGGAATAAAGATTATGCTGAAGGTAAAAAACCCCAAAGTCTATGATAGTGTGGACGAATTTGTGGCTCACGCAAAGAATTACGGCAGGGAAACTGGTTTACAAGAACCAGAACTGACTGTTAGATATGCAGAGTATCTCCAATCTCAGGGGTATGATGCGATCGCGACTAGAAACCCAGAAATGATGCAATATTATTTAGTTTTCGACCCCAAACAAGTAGTTGTTGTTAAGGATTAATCAAATGGCTGAATATGGAGGATGCCGTGCCTGCCGTCACTGGTTTCAGGACGTGTATATAAACGAGATGCCAACTTGTCGCGCCTTCCCTGAAGGAATACCACTAATTATTATCGTCGGAAAAGAACATACAAAACCTTTACCCGAGCAGGACAATACAATTGTTTATGAACCAGCCGAAAAACCTTTTTGGCAGACGGAGTGACAACAGAGTCAAAAGCCCCATCGGTAGCGGATTTGGTAAATCCTGCTTACTTTAACAGAGAATACTCAGTGTATGAACCGGGACTTTATTTATCAACTGATAGAAATGTAGCCGAAATCTACAGCACCGATGATGCCGTATTGGATATAAGGTTAAATGTAAAAAATCCCAAAATATATTCACAGGATTCTGCATACAGGTCCAGCTTAGAAAACTACCGTTTAACTAATGGTTTACAGTTGTCAGACCAAGAGTTAATTAATCAATATGCAGAATATTTAAAATCTCAAGGTTACGATGCTCTTCAAATAGGAAATCCTCAAGTTCCTTGGAGAAAAAGCATACTAGTTTTTGACCCAAAACAGGTAGTAGTTGTTCGTCCTTAATACTCCAATGAATAAAAATCAAATGAGCGAATATAGAGGGTGTCGTGGTTGTCGGCATTATTTAGGTGAGCTAGATTGCAGTGCCTTTCCTGAAGGAATACCTCTGAGAATACTATCAGGGGACATTCAACATACTGAAATTCTGCCCAAGCAGAAAAATACAATTGTTTATGAGGAAATAAAAAAAAGTACAACAGACAAAATGGAAGAGTAAAAATAAAATTGGCTGGGCAGAGCCAGAGGCTAAAAACGTAAAAAATGATACGATCTGTAAAAGTTTAGATGAATTTATAGATCGTATTGTTGTTAAGGAGTAATCAAATGGCTGAATATAAACGATGCCTTGACTGCCGTCACTTGTTTGATGGCCTTGTAGACGAGATTCCAACTTGTCGCGCCTTCCCTAAAGGAATACCACTAATTTTTGTCATCGGAGGTGAAGAACATATAAAACCTTTACCCGACCAAGACAATACAATTGTTTTTGAGCCAGTCGAAGCAGCTAAGTAGGCAGTACCCAAAGGCCAACTCGGTGCGGGAATAAAGATTATGCTGAAGGTAAAAAAACCCAAAGTCTATGATAGTGTGGACGAATTTGTGGCTCACGCAAAGAATTACAGCCGGGAAACTGGTTGACAAGAACCAGAGCTGACTGTTAGATATACAGAGTATCTCAGATCTCAGGGGTATGATGCGATCGCGACTACCCCAGAATTCATGCAATATTATTTAGTTTTCGACCCCAAACAAGTAGTTGTTGTTAAGGATTGATCGAATGGCTGAATATGGAGGATGCCTTCCCTGCCGTCACTTGTTTCATGGCGTGTATAGTAGTGTAGACGGGATGCCAACTTGTCGCGCCTTTCCTGAAGGAATACCACTAATTATTTTCGTCGGAAATATACAACATATAAAACCTTTACCCGACCAAGACAATACAATTGTTTATGAACCAGCCGAAAAAGCTTTGTGAATGACGGAGTGACAACAGAGTCAAAAGCCCCACCAGTGGCGGATTTGGTCGAGGTTATTGGCGAGCAAAATATAGAGGATGCAGAAGGTAAAATTACCAAGTTTGAATACGATATTAGGGGCAATCTCCTCAAACTCGTCGATGCTAACAACAAGGTAACGGAATTCAGGTACGATGCCTTTGGCAACGTCAACTGGCTGAAAGATGCCAAAGGCAACATCACCGAGTACAAATACGATCCTAACGGCAATCGTACAGAAGAAACTCGCAAAAATGTAACCACTCCCAGCGGCTTGCAGGATATCGTTACTAAGTGAGAGTACGATAACTCGGGTAAAGTTGAAAAAGTTACCGATGCTGAAAGCAAAGTAACTGAGTACAGGTACGATGGTAACGGCAATCAAATTGCCTTTATCGATGCCCGCACCAATAAAACCGAATACCGCTACGATAGTAAAGGTCAGCTTGTTGAAACGATTTATCCCGACAAGACTCTCAGCAATCCCGCTGACAATCCCCGTACAATTAACATTTACGATAAGGGCGGACGTTTGCGGGCAACTATCGATCCAGATAAGCACGCAACTCACTACAATTACGACGATACGGGGCGGTTAGTCGAAACGATTTATGCGGATCAAACCGATACGCTGGCTCACTTGGTAAATGCGATCGCGCCCGGTCAAACTCCTACTACAATAGACTGGACGCAGGTAATTTATCCCGAGATTTCTCCCGCTTTCTTATTGGACAATCCACGCAGCAAGACTGAATATTACAAAAATGGTGATGTCAAAGCCCAAATCGACGAAAGGGGAAATCGTACCGAATACCGCTACGATAATAACGGTCGGTTAGTAGAGGTTATTTATCGCGACGACACTCCGAACAATTCGGATGACAATTCTCGAACTAAGACAGAATACGATAACTCGGGACGGACTGTCGCTACTATCGACGCTAAAGGCAGGATAACGAGTTACGAGTACGACGATTTGGGACGGTTGGTGAAGACTGTTTATCCCGATGCTACTCCCAACAATCAATTAGACAATCCGACTTCCAAGACTGAATACGACTCTTTGGGACGCCGCATTTCTGCTACCGATGCTGCTGGAAAAACAGTCAAGTACGAATACGATGCTTTGGGTAGATTGACTGCTGTCGTGCAGACTTTGAACCAAGCTGGAACCAATCCAATTAATTTGAGAACCGAGTACGGTTACGATGAAGCTGGGCGGTTGATTTGGCAGAAGGATGCTGAAACCCAACCGACTGAATTTGAGTACGATAAAAACGGTCGTCGGGTAGCCGTAGAGTTACCGCTAAATCAAAGGTCGGTTACTACTTACGATGAGGTAGGAAATGTTAAGACGGTAACTGATTTCAATGGCGATACTATTACCTACGGTTACGATGCTGAAAATCGTTTGACTTCCAAGCAGTTTTCTGTTATTGGCGAGGTTCCGGTAACGATTACTTACACGAGTGGCGGGCAGATTAAGACTGTTGTTGATGCTAGGGAGACGACTACTTTTAATTACGACGAATTGGGCAGGTTGGTATCGAGAATTGACCCGGATGACCCTTATTTGGCAAGCGGGGCGACGATTGAGTACGAGTACGATGATGCGGGAAATCGGACTGAAACAAGGACTCCGAATGGTGTGACGAACTATGAATATGACTAGCAAAATCGCTTGAATAAAGTGATTGAGTCCGATAAAGATGAAACGAAATATTTCTACGAAGTTGGGGGGGATTTAGAGCGAACTGAATTACCGAATGGAGTGGTAGAAAATCGGAATTACGATGAGTTGAATCGGTGGAATTTGTTGCAGTATCAAAGAAATGGGATGACGCTTCAAAGCTTTGATTATACGTTAGATTCTGTCGGCAATCGCCGGGTTATTATCTAACAGAATGGTAGGAAGATTGAGTATGAATATGACGATATTTATCGCTTAACAAAAGAGACGATATTTGCACCTGGAGGAACGGTTGAGAGGACGGTTAGTTACGGTTACGATGCTGTGGGCAATCGGTTGACAAAGACTGATTCTGTTGGTGGGGTGAAGAGTTATGTCTATGATGATAATGACAGGTTGTTGACGGAGGAGTTGAAGCAGAATAATCTTGTTGTTGGGACGGTTGAGTACGGGTACGATGACAATGGAAATACTCAGTTCCAGTCGAAAATATAGATGTATTTTCTCTTGAGTTTTAAGCAGGAGTTTGAGTAGGATCGGTAAATAAACTCATCGAAATTACTTTATTTTACCAGCAGATAACAACGGCTCCTGCTTCCTAATTAGAGGAAATTTACTATTGAATTTGTATGTCGTCGCTGCCTTGATTGTGGGTAACTAAACATAGTTAAAAACATTTTTTTTCTTATGTGCTGTCTGCAATACAGACCTTCCCACCATTGGGCAGGGTATTTCTTAATTAGATTCAGTAAGCTCTATTAGACATCTCCCAAAATTAGGTTTTTATCCGGCTAAGGCAAGGGTTCCACAATCTTTTTAGGAGATGTCTCTTAGACTTGCTCAAAGTTTTACCGCAACTACTGGTAATCCTCGAGCGTTACCAAAAATCAAAAATCGATCGCAAGCTAACTTTCGCTTTTACCCCTGTACAAAAGCCACACACACAGTATAAAATGCAACCCTATACCCCCTACAAACAACCATGACACCGAAAATAACCATCCAAGAATTAGCCTTAGCCCTAACTGCCAAAAACCACTCCCCCACCCTCCTCAACTCGGACTTCCTCAAATACAGCGGCATCGTTCCACCTGATTGGGAACTAGCCCGCCCCCCCATTTTGGGTCCCCAAATCTCTCAAGTTGCCTTCACTAACGGCATCAACATCGTCGCTCAATCGAACGCCATCACCTTCATCGAATCGCTGAGCGCAAAACCTTTAGAAGACATCAAAATTCCCGCTATCATCCGCAAATACGTTGAAGCTTTGCCCCGCACAGACTACCAAACTTTAAGCATCAATCCCAGAAGTTTCGTTACCTTTGAAGGGGGAGACGAAAATACCGCCCGCAAATACATTACCTCGACTTTACTCTCGGAAGGCACTTGGTCTGATATGGGGAAAGCTCCGGTAAAAGCTGCTGTTAATTTAGTCTACGCCTTGGAACGGGGAGAACTCAACTTGAGCGTTGCCGAAGCTTTGTTGCAACTGCAAGATGCTGACCCAACTCCCGCAGTATTGTTCTCTGGTAGCTTTCAGTACGAGGTTGCAGGAGAATTAGAAGGCGAGAAACTACAACACTTATACCAGCTTCTAGAGAATTGGCAGCCTGATTTAGAGGCTTACAGAGAAATCGTCAACCAACGGTTTTTGGGGAAAGAAGTTGAAGGGTTGCTGTCTGCCGTATAAAGGATAAGACGCTAACAAACAATATATGGCGTGTGCCTGCGTCAGTCCTGTATACCTTCGATATCTCGATTCTTTGGGGCAATGACCGATCGCCCCTACGCATCAACCTCCTTGAGCCCATCCTGCAACAGCATCCGCAAAGACGGTCCACTTTCTTGCGCCCCGTCGCAAGCTGCCAACACCGACAGTTTACGGTGCACAGATTCAGACATATCCACGCTAAACCTGACCGTCGCTTCTTTATTGGGTGCTTGCAGTTTGCTCGTTAAACTACGCTCCTTCGATCGAATGGAAACTGGTTCTGGTGCAAATGCGAAAGGTCCAGGTGGTGTGGCGGTTGGCAATAAAGGGAAGGGTGTTGAGGGTGTTGGTGATGTTTCCGCTGTCTGGAATGCTGACCGTCCTACAGCGCGATCGCGCTGTATCGGCACCGGCATAAATGCAGGTGAAGCAGCCGAAGCATTATCGGCTGTCTGCGGCAGTGAGGGAAATGAGGTACAGGCGAGTGGTGTGATAAGCTGTTGTGCATTTAAATTGTATATTTCGAGTCCCGATCAAAAATCGTCAAATCCTCTCCCCCTCTCCCCTTCACCCCCTCTCCCTCTCTAATACCATAGGCAATCTAGATACAACACAGCTTAGATGGCAGAGTGGCAGAAACCCCAGTTCAGACCGAATCTTCGTTTACCTTTTTTACCTATTTATCCTGCACACTTCTGTTGCTCGCGCCATCGAATCACCCAAGCCCGTTACCTTTTGGCACTTATTCAGCAAACCCTAATTAGTGCTGGGCTCCATAGTTTTCAAGGAGTTAAGAAGTCTAAATGGTTGCCAGTCTGCTTTTGCAATTCATCAAAAGAACCTTGCCGTTTCACTTGACCCTGCTCCAGTAAAACAATCCAATCAGCTCGCATGATGACTCTAGGGCGGTGACTAATCAAAATCGTAGTTTTGCCTTGGCGGTGAGACAAGAGCCCATCTAGGACTTGGGCTTCACTTACTGGGTCAAGGTTAGCTGTTGATTCGTCTAAAATCAGGATTGGTGGGTTGGTGACAATTGCTCTGGCTATGGCGAGTCGTTGTCGCTGTCCTCCAGAAATATTTGCGCCAAACTCGCCTAAAACAGTTTGATATTTATCAGGTAGTTTACTGATAAATTCATCAATCTTAGCTAGCTGACAGGCTGTAACAATTTCCTCAAAGGCAACGTGAGGTGAACCCAAACGAAAGTTGGCGAGAATCGAGCGACTCCAAAAGTGAGGTTCTTGAGGAATTAGAACAATCTGTTGGCGCAAACAATCAAGAGCCAGGTCTTGACTGTTATAAATTCCCAGGCGAATATTGCCCGATTGCAAGGGATATAACCCTGCAATGAGTTTGACTAAGGTACTTTTACCGCAACCAGATTCTCCAATTAAAGCAACGACTTTTCCCCCAGGAATCGTCACAGAGAAATCATCAACTAAATCAACTTGACCGGGATAGTTAAAGTTAATGTTGGTGCAAACAATATCAGCACTTTCAGAAATTTTGGCAAAAGGCTTTTTGACATCCCCTAGTTGCGTTTCTGGTTTGGCATCAGTGACCTCGGTCAGGCGTTCAACAGCGGTTCTAATCCAGATAAATTCATTGATGATGATAATCAAATCAGTCATTAAGCGAATTACATTTTGCGCTAAGGTATAGGAAGCGACCAGTTGACCGATGCTGATTTCTTTAGCAATCACCAGTTGGCTGCCTTCCCAAAGCATACCGACACTACCGAGATTAGAGACTAAATCAGAAAAGCTGCGGTTAATAACGGTAATCTGGATAGTGCGAAATGTCAGATTGGCTACCTTGCCCGATCGACTCTGGAGTTGTTCCCACAGTTGAGATGCGGCAGAGGTTGTTTTGAGCGTGAGTCCTCCTTTAAAGGTTTCTACCAGAATTGCTTGGTTCTCACCGTCTTCGGCTAATACAGTTCGGGTTTTTTGCCGGAGAGTTGGCAGGAACACAAGCGTCGATAGCGTCATTACCGCTGCGATTGAGGTAGCAAGCAGCATAAGTTTCCAGCTATAAAACCATAAGAAACCCAAAGACGCCGCAGCAATAAAAAACTCGCTGGGTAAACTAATTAAAAGCTGAGAAATTATATTTCTAATGCGTTGAATATCTCGCAGCCGGCTAATGATTTCACCACTGCGATGAGTTTCATAATAAGTGAGCGGTAAACGCAGGATTGCTCGAATAAATTCGAGAATGAGCCCCAACTCCAGCCGTTGACTAAAATGTGCAATCAAATTTGACTGCACCAGTCTCATTCCGCTACCGATTAAACTCATGACTACAGTGGCAATAATCACACCATTGAGCAGCTTGGTATCTCCCCTCACCAGTACATCATCAGTGAGAATTTGGATCAGGAATGGAAAAGCCAGAGTAATCAAACCCAAGAAAAGATTGAGCAGCAACGCTTCCGATAAAATGGCTCGGTAAGGCCAGATGCGCTGCACAAAGTGTCCCAGGCTGTTAATCCGATCGTTGGGCTGCTGGGCAAAGCGAATTGGGTCTGCCTCTAGCAAGAGCATGATGTAATTTTGCCAGCCTTCGGTTAACTGATGGCGGGATAAATAACGGATACCAACGGCTGGGTCAGCGATGACATATTTCTTGCCCTGTCGTCCATACAAAACTACCCAGTGGTACCCCAGCCAGTGAATAATTGCAGGCAGGGGGAGAGCGTCGATTTGGTCAATAATCTCTGGTGATGCTTTGACGCCTTGAGCATTGAAACCTAGCGCCTCCGCCCCCCGCTTCAGGCCTAGTAGAGTGGTTCCGTGTTGCCCTGTGCCTACCAGTTCCCGAATATGGCTGATTGCTAGGGTACGCCCGTAGTGTTTAGCGACGGTAGCGAAGCAAGCTGCCCCACAGTCAGACTCAGTAAGCTGTAAAACACAAGGATATTTAACAAATCTAAGCATTCTTATTTTAGATCCAACAGAATATGCCAGTGTAGACTCATTATTCTCATCATGTTTTTATAGCTTTTGGATAAACTTAGTGACACTTAGTTTCTTGTCACAAGCATCGCACTCTATCAAATACTAAAAAAGTGAATGAGAAAATTTAAGCGAGCTAGATAAAGTAATAATTTTTTGTAGTTAATCTTCGTTTTGAAAAAGTAACACAACTCCATCAATTTGAGGAAGAGTTAGACTGTTAAATCATAAATTTATCAGCAGTCTTGCCTTTGTGAGAATAAACGTAAGTACCGTCTCTTCTGTGGAGATAATGTCTGCTGTAACTTCCATTCCCGATTGGATGGGATACTGATGACCGCTCTTATCTAGATAAAGTTTTTCAGGCTGAAGTGTCACCTCGTAGTAGGGAGTAGCTGCACTCGTATCCTGGCTGTGAACTGTAATCGCATCGGGAGCGATCGCCCTTACCGCAGCTTTGAGCGTGCCATAATCTGGAAAAGGATAGGCAGAAACTTGCAGTTGAGCTTTGCCCTGCGTACAGTCTGAGACTTTTTCTTCTTTGCAGACTCGAACGCGGCCAATATCTTGAGCCGCCACACGAGCTTTAATGATAAGCGAGGCATTACTTGGAGCAATGCGGGCAATGGATTCTCCAGGACGTACCACCTGACCCGAATTTCGCAGTTCTAGTTTGAGGATAGTACCGTCGGCTGGGGCAGTAATTATGGTTTTTTTGAGCTCGATCCCAATTTGTTGGAGTTCTTGCCGATCGCGGTTTATTTGATTTTGGATTTCGTGGCGACTTTGAATTAGCGCTTCTCGTTCTTTTTTTAACATCGCCAAACCTGCTTCGCCCTTAGCGTTTTCTTGAAGAATTCGTTCAGAAGCGATCGCTACAGGTGCGGCACTAGGATTAAGGGCAGCTTGAACGATTTTCAATTTAGCGGCAGCTACTTCAACCGCTTGTTGTTGTTTTTCGACGGTTTTTCTTTGGCTTTCAATGGCTTGTTGTTGGACTTTAAGCGCTGCTTTTTCCCCAGCTACGGCTTGTTCTTGCTGCTCAACGGCTCGTTCAGTTTCTTCTAGTATATCGAGGGAAATCGCCCCTGATTCTCGCAGCGGCTGATAGCGATTGTGCTTAGAAATTGCCGCCTTTAAACTCGCCTCTGTTGCTTTTAAATTGGCCGCTATTTTTAGTAAATAAGCCTGTTCTTTTTGCAAGTCTTCTTGGGATTTTTGCCTTTCCAGTTTGGCTAATTGAAAATTAGCTGCGGCTGCTTCAACTTCGGCAACTGTCGTCAGTTTTCGTTCTCGATATTCCTGTTGATTGCGGCTTAAATCGGCTTCGGCGGAGGCAATTGCGCGTTCCATCCCCCAATTTTCTGCTGCGATTCGCTCGTCTGTAGCGGTAACTTGAGCCAAAATTTGACGCAGTTGCAGTTGATTTTGCTGGATATTTCCTTGTAATTGACTTTTTTTAGTCAAAGATTGGGAGGAGTCGATAATTGCGATCGCATCTCCCTGTTTTACCACCATGTTTTCTTTAACCGGAATACTTTCGACCGTTCCTTCTGTCGCTGCTTGTACTATCTGAACTTCCCCCAAAGGTCGGACCGTGGCGGGGGCTTTGACGGTAATGTTGTATTTCGTAACGGCAGTGAGGATGAGGGCTGCACCCACGCTTCCCATCAGAAGTACGCCGCCTAGGGTTGTCCAAAGACTGATGGGAGGCAGAAATTCATCGCTTTTGGCTGGCCGGAGCAGGTCTGGGTTGGGGTCACTAAACATACTTACAAGGGTAGAGTACCACGCGGCTGGCTAACCAACAAATAACCCAGAGAGGAAATAGAAATATTGCTCTTTTGTCACTAGGGCAATCCTCTCCGGGTTAACTTTTTAGACTTTTGAACAGCTACTAGGTAGCACCAATCTTTATTTTGTCAGTTGCTACCCATCAACCATGGTGGCTAGTTCCACCATTGACGGAAGACATATCTTTTTCGGTCAGGGTGACAATTGGCAGTTGTGTCAAAGGTAAGGTTTTGGCTTGTTTCTGGTCTGCCTTTTTATTGTCCATTGTAGAATCCTCCGCGTTTTAGAGAATATTAACAAATTGGAGGGGAAGAGCAGTAGTTTTTTACTCCTTCTTTTCAGAACTTGGGTTGAATTCCTCGTTCGCTTAGTCCCTCCTACAGCAACCTTAGAGGTTGATTAATAACCACCATTCCATGCGAAACCGCCGTTGACGGAAGACATATCTTTTTCAGTCAGGGTGACAATTGGCAGTTGTGTCACAGGTAATGTTTTGGCGGGTTTCTGAGATTGTTTTTTAGTGTCCATTGTAGAATCCTCGGCGTTTTTTGAATTGTAACAAAAGGGTTAAAGAAGTGTTTTTTTACTCCTTCTTTTCAGAACTTGGGTTGAATTCCTCGTTCGCTTAGTCCCTCTTACAGCAACCTTAGAGGTTGATTAACCGCCCCATACTCTTTGAGTTCCGCCGTTGACGGAAGACATATCTTTGTCAGTCAGGGTAACAATTGGCAGTTGTGTCACAGGTAAGGTTTTGGCTTGTTTCTGGTCAGGCTTTTTCGTCTCCATTGTACAATCCTCCGCATTTTTGTGGATTTTAACAAATTGGAGGGGAAGAGCAGTAGTTTTTTACTACTTCCCTCATTTTCAGAACTCGGGTTGAATTCCTCGTTCGCTTAGTCCCTCCTACCGCAACCTTAGAGGTTGATTAACCAGCCCATGAATTGTAACCTCCGCCGTTAACGGAAGACATATCTTTTTCGGTCATGGTTACAATTGGCAAATTTTTCAAAGGTAAGGTTTTGGCTTGTTTCTGGTCTTGCTTTTTCGTGTCCATTATATAATCCTCCGCGTTTTAGAGAAAATTAACAAAGTGGAGGGGGAAAAAGTCGTTTTTTACTACTTTTTTTCATAACTAGGATTTAATTCCTCGTTACCTTCGCCCCTCCTACAGCAACCTTAGAGGTTGATTAACCAGCCCATGCCTGAGTACCCCCGCCGTTGACGGAAGACATATCTTTTTCACTTAGGGAGACAATTGCCAGTTGTGCCAAAGGTAGTGTTTTGGGTTGTTTCTGGGATTGTTTTTTAGTGTCCATTGTAGAATCCTCCACGTTTAAATAAATTTCAACAAATTGGAGGAAAAAAGCCGTTGTTTTCTCCTTCGTTTTAGAACTTGGATTAACGTCCTCGTTACCTTAGCCCCTCCTACCAACAATTCTAGAGGTTTCTTAACCTCTAAATTGGATTAAGCTGTCCGCCGCCGTTAACGGAACACATATCTTTTTCTGTCAGGGTGACAATAAGTAGATATACCTGTAGCTGGGTGGTAACTTGTTTCTGGGATTGCTTCTAGGTTTTCACTGTTAGTTCTCCTGAGTTCAGAAATATCTAGATCAATCAAGAGATACATTCATCATTTTGCTTGTCCGGATGATTCGCCAGATAGTTTGCTAAATATTTTTTTCGGATAACCCCAGCGATAATTCCCCACCTAACTTACCCAGCAGTCAGGGCAGTTTCTAGATGGCCCAATGGCTTACTCTTTGGGATTCTGAGCCCCTGTGGGTAATTAAATCAATGTCAGATCCATCCCTGACTTCCATTTAATTCGACTTTTTTATTATCCTTGCCCTCTAAAGCTTGTAGTATCGTTCCCAAAACAGTCCGAAGTATTGATAGATTGAAGGCGCATCAATGCGATCGCGAGCCCAATTGAGACGATCGCCCTTTCATAGAAACTAGCGCATTCTCTTTGCCCTGGCGTGTAGGGTTCAATCCCTGATTGGCCGGGTGGTTAATGGGCTAGCCACTATGCCGCCAGCCCACTACGAGATTTTGAGGGTTTGGAGATGTTCTTTACCACTTTAATGCGGGCTAGGACGATCGCTTTTACCCGTCCACCTCCTTCAACCCATCCTCCAACAACATCCGCACAATATCCACTTTCTTGCGCCCCGTCTTTACCGCCAGCATCGACAGTGGGCGCTGCTCTCCCTACGGACATATCAAGGGATAGCTTTTTGTATAATACACTTTTGACACAGGCGATTAACGTTCGCAACTTCACCAACATCATGACAGATAGCATCCAGCATCTCATCGAGCCGCACATTCAAGATTTGGGTGGATTCCAAGCCCGCCGGCTGCTTCCCTCAGACGTTCTAACACTGGTTGGCCCCTTCATCTTTTTTGACCATCTCGGCCCTGCCGTGTTTCCACCCGATCGGGGCGTGGATGTCAGGCCACACCCGCACATCAACTTAGCGACCGTCACCTACCTGTTTGAAGGGGTTTTGCTGCACCGCGACAGTGTCGGCAGCGTTCAAGAAATCCGTCCTGGCGCCGTGAATTGGATGACGGCAGGGCGAGGAATTGTCCACTCCGAACGCACGCCCCAGGACGATCGCAACAAAGAAGCCATCCTGCACGGCATCCAAACCTGGATAGCACTTCCCGATGAACACGAAGAAACCGACCCCTGGTTTCGACACCATCCGGCTACCGATCTGCCTGTTTGGGAGGATGCAGGAGTTTCTTTAACCCTGATTGCGGGTGATGCCTACGGTCGCACTTCCCCAGTTCAAATATTTTCACCTATGATTTATCTGGATGCACAACTAGCTCCCGGCAAGCAATTTACCTTACCGGGGGATTACAGCGAACAGGCGGTTTACAGCGTTACAGAGGGGCTGGCGATCGATGGAGTGCCTTTAGCACAGCATCGGTTAGCGGTTTTAAATTCAGGCACTGAAGTAAACATTTCTGCCTCTGGCAAAGCTCGCTGTATTGTGATTGGCGGTGAACCTGTCGGTGAGCGCCATAAGTGGTGGAATTTTGTTTCGAGTCGGCGTTCGCGCATTGAACAAGCCAAACTCGATTGGAGAGAGGGACGCTTTGGTCAGGTTCCTGAAGAGACAGAGTTTATTCCGCTGCCAGAAGAGCCGCCGAATCAAGCAGAGCAACCATTATGAATAACCCCAGCGATTTAAATTAAAAAACTGTTTTTTGATTTACAATCTGTCTTTTTTTCTCTAATCTTCACGGATATTATTCCAAAACCTTTGATACAGTTAGGTATAGATTTGTGGGTGGGCTGCTACACAACAATATGGAGTTCCAAACTTCGTATTAGTTTAGGCTTAAAACGCAGTTTTTGTCCCGGTAGCATGAAAAAACTGCCAGGCTCTGAGTACAGCGATCGCACAATATGAAAAGAATTATACCCCTACGCCTCTTCTTTTAACCCACATTCCGCAGATATTTAAGCAGATTTAACGAGCGCAAAAATGTAAAAAATGTAGCCTGAAATGATTACCTGGCAATCATTTCAGGCTCTTTTGATGTCAAATAATCAAGTCAAGTAGAAAGGGAGAAAAACCATGAATGAGCCAAAAGAAGCAATAAAAGTCCTAAATCTCGACCATTTAGGAATAGTAGCCGGAATAATAGACGAGATGGAATTGGTAGAAGAAGTCAATAAAATAGTAGGAATAAGCAACAAAGAAACCATAAGTCCCGGACAAGTAATGAAAGCAATGGTTTTGAAGGGATTAGGATTTTTGAGCGCCCCCCTATACATATTCGAGGAATTTTTCGTAGGAAAAGCAACAGAACATCTAATCGGAAAAGGAATATTGCCCAAACATTTAAACGATGACAGACTAGGGAGAGCATTAGACAAATACTACCAAACAGGAACCACAAAAATATTTACAGCAATCACCCTAAAAGCAGCTCATAAATTTCAAGTAAAAATGAACAGCATTCATCTAGACGGAAGTTCAATGTACGTACATGGAGCCTACAAAACCGAAGCAGAAGCCATCAGCGAAATAGAAAAAGAAGCCTCAGAAGCAGACACCGAAATCAAACCCATAGAAATAGTACATGGATACTCAAGGGATCATCGACCAGATCTCAAACAATTCATCATAGACATGATCGTAACCGGAGACGGAGACCTACCATTATATTTAAAAATAGGGCGTTGGTGAATTAAGGTATGATGAAGCTCAAAGGCGATCGCCGACAACAAAAATGATTTTTTTAATTTTGAGCAGGAACAGGAACATCTCCAAATCGAAGAATAGTGAATTAATAATCGAATTGAATGCCTTAACATTTGTTCAGATGCGAGAATAACAAAAAGTTTTTCGTTTCAAACGAGCCAAATAGTGCCTTAATCTTGTATTCTCACCCTCAACTCGGGTCATATAGGTTTTGCGGTGGAATCTGATCTCCATCGGGAATAAAATGAGGGTAAACTTTCCATCCATCTGTCAGATAAAAATAGCATTTCCATATCTCAACAACTTCCCATAGAGGTTTAAAAGTTTGACCACGCTTGGTCGCCTAAAGCCCATCCTAAAATACCAGGTTTAAAGTGGTCTACTGCCGTCGGTCGCCAGGTTTTATTTTTTTTGAGCCAATAAAAGTTTCTAATTCATCTAATTCTCCCACTTCTGGTGTTGCCTCTGGCTCAGAAAAATCAGGTAACAGCTTTCCAGCTTGTTTTACCCAATGAATAATTGTAGTATGGTGAAGATTTTTGACTCTGCCAATGGCTCTAAAACCCATGCCATTGACATACATTTTTAGGCATTCTCGTTGAACCTCTTTCGAGTAACCTCTATGGGGTTGATAATCCTCTATAAATTGTCTACCACAACGAACACAAATCAAGTTTGGTTTGCCTTTTTTATGTCCATTTTTATCGATCTCAGTTGACAGGCAGTCAGGGCATTGCATAAGCTGGGATTTCACTCAGTTTGATTTTTTTGGCGATCGCACTATTAAATGATCGTACCTTAACTCACCAACGCCTTCTTCCGTGAAGATGATGTAATGGAAGTTGACCATATCATCCCCAAATCGAAAGGTGAAAAGGATGAATATAAAAATCTTCAACTTCTACATAGACATTGCCATGATATAAAGACAGCCAATGATGGCAGTTCAGGCAGCAAATCCGACTGCAACAGTGTCGAGCCTAAACCCACCAAAAGACTTGAAAGAGTCGAGGATAAATGGGTAATGAGGTATGCGTAACAAGCACCAAATCATTGAGGAGCCGTGTGAAATTAAAGTTTCATGCACGGTTTTGAAGACCAACGGGGCTGGTGACACTCTCGTTGAGTTTAATGGTGACACGCAGTACAAAGGGCTATTAAGTTTTCTAGGCGATTGTCTTCCGGTATCCGGTTGCGATGGTGCACCGCCAAAGTTAAGGCACACCGTTCAGATTTGGCCCGGGCCGCTTGGTTTACCGGGTCTGAGGCATTGTTGATGGCACGCAAGCACAACGCCAAAGAGCGTTTTCTTTTACCGAGAGTGCAATGTCTCCCCAATTGTCGGGATACCTCTTTGGTTTAGGCATAGCGGTAAAAGCTCATCTTTCCAAAATAGGGCGATCGCTCTGTTATCGAAGTAAATTCCATCCAAAGCTGTTAGCAGTCAAGGTCAACTTCAACGTTGCCTTGATTCTCCCACAGTAATTCTGGCAATAAGCGAAAATCTTCAACGGTGGGCTTATACTCGCAAGCTACGAACCATGCTTCGGTTAAAGTAGCCCATTGTTCGGGAGTCTCAGGTTTTTGGCGCACGGCTGGTGAGGAAATTGGTTTTGATGCGGGCGGAGCCTGCATCCACCCCAAACCTGACCAGTTGTAGTTCAAAGGATGGATCGCTGTTGTTGGCGAGGATGTCGGTTCTAGATCCTGCGGAGCCACTGCGCTAATGCGATCGCTCAGAATGACGCAATTTGGCACTCAGTACGTAAGTCCTAACAGCGATTATGATTAACATAACTAGGTCAACTTACCTTATATTATGGCAGATCAAACACAACCACCAAGTAAAATGCCACAGGAGGCACAAGAAGCCGATACTAAAGAGAATTTCGATATAAAAACTCATACAATCTCGTCCCGACTGCTCAAAGCGATTCAAGCCCAGACCCCCAGTGAACTCCTTGCCAAGGCAAACTACATGAATCGCAAGCATGAACCGGGGAACATTGATTTTACTGAGGGTGACGCTCACGAACTGCCCCCACCAGGCTTTGTAGAAGCCCTTCAGCGCTGGAGCATTCCGCAAAATGAGAGTTGGTTCGGTTACAAAGACAACCTTCCACAAGCACGAGTCACTGTGTCAGAAGGTCTGAAGAGGCAACGGGGGATCGCGATCGCACCAGAAGATATTTTCCTGACCAACGGTAGTCTGATTAGTCTGACTATTTGTCTTCAGATGGTGACCGAAATAGGAGACGAGGTGATAATCATCACCCCACCTTGGCTAAACTACAGGCGGATGATTCATGTTGCTGGTGCAGTTCCGGTTGGCGTTGCAGTCAATCCAACTACTTTCGATCTGGACCTCGATGCGATCGCGGCTGCCGTAACTCAACGTACCAGAGCGATCGTTATCAATTCACCCCACAACCCCACAGGCAAGATTTTTTCAGCAACAACCCTACAACAATTAGCAAATCTGCTCACCAATGCCTCCAATCGCTACGCTAAACCCATCTACCTGATTTCCGATGAAACCTTCAGCCGCATTGTGTTCGACGGGCAAACTTGTCCGAGTCCCACCCAGTTCTACCCGTTTTCCTTCCTCATCTATGGTTACAGTAAGGTCTGGATGGCTCCCGGTCAACGCATCGGCTATATTGCCTTGCCACCCACAATGCCTGAACGGGAATCAATACGGCGCATAATTCGTACACTGCAAGGCAGTCCCTTTGGTTGGTGTTTCCCCAGTGCATTGATGCAATATGCCCTCGTTGACTTGGAGCAACTCACCATCGATATAGAGCATTTACAGCGCAAACGCGATTGGATGGTGAAGGCACTCCAGGAAATGGGTTACAAGTTACAAATACCTGAAGGGACATTCTTTTTGTTAGTAGAGTCACCTTGGTCAGACGATTGTGCTTTTGCCGAATTGCTAGCCAGCCACGATGTTTTTGTCTTCCCTGGGACACCCCAGGAAATACCGGGTTATTTCCGAATTTCTCTGACTGCCAACCAAGACATGATTTCCCGTGCCCTGCCGAAATTTCAAGCAGCTATAGAACACGCTACTGCAAAAGCATTTGGTGGAGTTTAGTCTGAAGTTTTTTTTCCAACATAAAGCGGCAATACAACATTATAAAATACTAGAGACATTCTGATGGCTACTTACAATAATATTCTAGAAGCAGTTGGCAGAACTCCCCTCATTAAACTTAATAGTATTAGTCAAGGAATTCAATCAACAATTTATAGCAAGGTAGAATACCTCAATCCGGGTGGTAGTACGAAAGATAGAATAGCTCTGTCCATGATTGAAGCCGCAGAGAAAGCAGGAAAACTGCAACCCGGTGGGACAATAATTGAGGCAACAGCAGGAAATACGGGAGTTGGTCTGGCGCTAATCGCTGCGATAAAAAAATATCGCTGCATATTTGTGATGCCGGATAAAATGAGCCAGGATAAAATTAACTTACTTAAAGCTTATGGAGCAGAAGTAGTAATTACGCCGACAGCAGTTCCGCCTGACTCTCCAGAAAGTTTCAACGGTGTAGCAGAAAGACTTACTAAAGAAATATCAGGAGCTTATAGACCGGATCAATTTGCTAATCCTAATAATCCGTTAGCCCATTATTTAACGACTGGGCCAGAGATTTGGTCAGATAGTAATGGGAAAGTTGATGTTTTTGTCGCCGCGATGGGAACAGGCGGCACAATCTCTGGAGTTGGCAAATATTTGAAAGAACAAAATCAAAATATAGTAATTGTTGGCGCAGATCCAGAAGGTTCTATCTTTTCTGGTGATACCCCCAAACTTTACAAGGTTGAGGGAATTGGTGAAGATTTTATTCCGAAGACGTTTAACCGCCAAGTTATAGATGAAATGGTCAGAGTTAGCGATCGCGAGTCTTTTAATATGGCTCGCCGTCTAGCGCGAGAAGAAGGTTTATTGGTGGGAGGCTCTTGCGGCACAGCAGTAGCAGCAGCCCTTAAATATGCAGCCAGATTATCAGAACCGAAACAGATTGTAGTGCTGTTACCAGATACAGGAAGAAACTACATAAATAAAATTTATTCTGATAGCTGGATGCAGGAAAATGGTTTTTGGGAAGAACCCACAAAAAAAACAATAAAACTTCAAGAGATACTTGCCCAGAAACAAGATTTTCCCTCACTCGTTTCTGTGAGTTCGCAGGACACATTGAGTCAAGTCATTGAAGTTATGCAAAAACTGAATATCTCACAAGTTCCAGTTATTGAAAACCATCACATCCTTGGCAGTTTAAATGAAGCAGCTTTAATGAAACTACTGCATGAAGGGATTAATTTTTCTCACCAAAAAGTTGCGCCTGTTATGAGTGAACCTTTACCGAGTTTAGATGAGAAAGTCGATATTTCCGAAGCTTATAGAGTTCTTCTATCAGGAACTAATGGTATT
The DNA here is from genome assembly GCF_036702495.1 of Microcoleus sp. C2D2. Taxonomy (NCBI): domain Bacteria; kingdom Bacillati; phylum Cyanobacteriota; class Cyanophyceae; order Oscillatoriales; family Microcoleaceae; genus Microcoleus; species Microcoleus sp. C2D2. The sequence continues at coordinate 33,048 of NZ_JAUBTO010000058.1, forward strand.
ATAGTTGAACAAAATAGTATTCCTGTAGGATTAATTACTAGAACTGATTTAATAAAATATTGGGCAAGCAAAACCTAGCGTCTGAATTATGAATGAGAAATAGTTGTAAACTGTTGTGCATTTAAAATGCGTATTTCAGAGGTTGAAACCCTTTAGTGGCTTAGATAGCCTCGAAAATTTAAATGATGAACAGCTTATTCCCTAAAAATAGAGTTAAGTAGAATGAATGATTTAGTTTTTTTAGCGGCTCATCAATTAGCAAAAGCAATCCGCGTTCGCCAAGTCTCTTCAACAGAAGTAATAGAAGCTTATTTGAGTCAGATTGCTCAATACAACCCAGGACTAAATGCGATTGTGACTCTGGATGCGGAAAATGCGATCGCGCAGTCGAAAGTAGCAGATCGAGCATTAGCTCAAGGAGAAAATTGGGGACCCTTACATGGAGTACCCGTAACTATCAAAGACACCCTCGAAACCAAAGGGTTACGCACAACCAGCAGCTATCAACCCTTAGCTAATTATGTCCCAAAGCAAGATGCTACCGTCGTCGCTCGACTGCGCGCTGCAGGAGCAATTATGTTGGGCAAGACGAATACACCACAACTAGCTGGTAACTTTCAGACCAACAGTCCTCTGTTTGGTAGAACAAACAACCCCTGGAACCATGAATATACGCCAGGCGGCAGCACTGGGGGTGGAGCGAGTGCTATAGCTGCGGGGTTATCCCCTCTTGAACTTGGTAGTGATATTGGTGGGTCAATCCGCGTTCCCTCTCACTTCTGTGGCATTTTTGGATTGAAACCAACCCAGAATCGCGTCTCAACATTTGGACATATTCCAGAATTACCAGGAACACCTAAAACTATCCATCACTTACAAACAATAGGGCCTCTTGCCCGCTCTGTAGAAGACTTGCGATTGTGCCTGTCACTGATTCAAGATCCAGACCCCCGCCAGCCAGAAGTAATACCGATATCCACACAAGTTAACCCAGCAACCACGCTACAATCGTACCGATACGCTTGGACAGAAGGTTTTGGTGAGATTCCAGCCACAGCTCAAACCAAAGCTGCTCTAGATAAATTAGCATCATCCCTGACAGATATAGGATGCTGTGTAGAGCACCACAACGAGCCGCCAAATTTTGATAGCAATGCGGTACGTGATACTTACCTCAATATTTATAAATTTGAATTGGGTTTATCCCAGCCAGACCTGACGCAGATTCAACAGCAACAACGATATATCACCGCCCTCATTGAGCGCGATATTCTGATTGCTAATATCGAAAGTTTCTTATCTAATTGGGATGCTTGGCTGTGTCCAGTGGTGCCAGTGCCTGCTTTCACCCACCGTCAGCCAGGAGAACCCATTGAGGTGGATGGTCGCGAGTTCTCTTATTGGACAACAATAGGTGCTTACGTAACAATTTTCAATTTAACTGGCAACCCTGCCGTAGTGCTGCCCTTTACACAATCACAAGAAGGACTACCCATCGGCCTACAAGTGGTGGGACGGCGCGGAAGCGATCTGAAACTGCTAGAGATTGCAGAAAAATTAACTCAAGTAACTGGTTTTTTTCAACGCCCACCTGGGTATTAAGCTGTGTTGCATCTAGATTGCCTATGGTATTAGAGAGGGAGAGGGGGTGAAGGGGAGAGGGGGAGAGGATTTGACGATTTTTGATCGGGACTCGAAATATACAATTTAAATGCACAACAGCTTAGAAATGTCATTTGTCATTGGTGTAAGGCATCTGGCTGCAGAAGCAATGACCAAGAGCCATCAGACCAATCCCGATGGGTTAACCCTTTTTTTAGATGGGCAAACACCCGCCAATCGTGCTGTTCAAAAGGAAGTTCCAAGTCTTCAATTGCAGAGCAAATTGCACCATAAGCACGAGATCCTTCCCCGTTGGAACCAAAGAACGTATCCCATACATTGAGAATTACTGTAATTTGCTAAAGAGAGTTTAATTATAGCAACCGCCAAGACGGTTAGGACATTCTTAATCGCTGAAACCATTGCTATTATTGCTTCTTCCTTCTTCCTGACATCCGTTACATCCGTTACATCCGTTACATCCCGTACATTGCTCGTTGCCGAACTTCCTTCTGCCTTCTGCTATATCTAAAAAACGCAATAAAAGTGCTGGTACTTTTGGGATTATCGCGTTACAAGTGTACAACTTTTAAGACACGTTCGGGATGATCCCGCATCAGTTTTAAGATTGCGCCAATCCCGGCAGTGGTACCGGGCGGCGAAGATATGACAAGATTAATTAAGCTCACCGTTCCTCCTGTACGAAATCTTCTTATTTTTTAGCTGTTAAACAGGGCTGACGCTCGATTAGCTCGTTCAGCAACCACAAGGTATTGTTTACCAACCTAGCTTAAGTTGTCCTAAAAATTAACTTTTTGAGTTTAATAATACTATTTCCCTAAAAGTATGCTATAATAACAATAAGAGTTTGAGGATTGTTGCATGAATGTAGATTACCAAGAAAGAATTGATTTAAGCGTTGAGGAGTTAAAAAAAATTTTGTCGGAGCAGCGAACTCTAATTAACCGACAAAAAATTCAGGCACTTTATTGGTTAAAATCTGGATTGAGTCCAAGCCTTACAGATGTAGCAAAACGTCTAGGGGTACATAGGATAACTGTACATAAATGGTTAAAACAATATAGTGTTGGCGGTCTGACATCACTGCTAAAAATAGGAAAATCAACTGGTAGACCCCGAGTAATCCCTAAAGCTATAATAGCTGGATTATCAAATAAATTAAGTGGGGAGTCCTGTGAGTTTAAAAGTTATAAACAAATTGGTAAGTGGGTAGAAGATAAATATCAAAGATCAGTCAAGTATCAAACATTGCACAAACAAGTACACTATCGAATGAAAGCTAAATTAAAAGTACCAAGACCTTCGAGCATTAAAAAAGATAATGCGGCAGGTATATAGTTCAAAAAAAACTAAAAAAATTGCTTCAAGTCTCTTGGTGGTTGGAGTATTTGACCCCAAAACCAGCAAAAAATGGACTTAAATATTGGTGTCAAGATGAAACTAGAATGGGCTTAAAAACAATTGAAAGGAAAAGAATTACAGCTTTGGGAGTTAAACCATTAGGTAAAGTTCAATGGAATTTTAAAGCCTACTATTTATCTGGGGCAGTTGCGCCACAAACAGGAGAAAGTTTTTGGTGGGAGTTCTCACATTTAGATGGTATGTGCTTTCAGATATTCTTAGATATACGACGCGAGAAATATCCCGCTCATTTAAATGTTATCCAATTGGATAATGGTAGGTTTCATCATAGTAGTAGCCTGAGAATACCAGATAATATTCTGCTGATTTTTCAACCACCATACACTCCAGAATTAAACCCCATGGAGAGAATCTGGTCACACCTAAAACAAGAACTAAGTTGGGAAATCTCTGAAAATTTAGATGATATTAAAGAAAAAGTTTGCGCTTTTCTTGAATAATTTTCAGCAGAACAAATAGCATCTATAGCCGGATGGGATTACATTTTATCAGCCCTAGCTACTGTTGGATAACTTTAGAGAAAAGGTATGACTAATCTAGCGAAAGGGGAACGCTGCGATCCTAGCCGGACGGCTTCCCGGACGACCAAAAACCCTGGCATTTTCATCACCCAGAGGGGATATCTAAGCACGTCCCGTCCATCACTACGATTCTTAGTGCGTTGATAAAAGCTCCTACTGTTTCGACCGTAGCCATTGGTCGCATGCGGACGATCAAACAACTGTCTCATCACACCTGCTCCTCATCTCTGTCTGGCTTGAGTGGCCGAAATACACATGGAAATCGCCATTACTTACCAATTTTTATCCATGTTTCATTTTGACCATCAATTAAGTTTTTTAGTATCTCGCGCCTGGAATCCTTCGACCACAAGCTCATTGCTATTACCAGACACACTACCACTTGTGCTGGCGCCAGCACGATGGCGTTTCTCTTCAACCTTCGTTTTAGTAATCGCCTCTTCAATTGCACTGGCTGGAATTGCGCTCTCTATTGCTTTGAATATTTCGCTACGAAAGGAGCGAAGGAGATACTAATGAGAATTCTTTGAGATGCACGCTAACTTGATTTCCATGTGGGGGACACGATACCTAATTTACCACTATTTAAGCCTTAACTGAACCGTATTGCGTTGAGACCCGTGCCCTCTGCACCTTTAATCTTATAAGGTACAAAAAACTCAATCCACAGCCTATGCTTTCCGAAGGGTGCGATCGATGGGTCTCGCATCGTGGGTACTGCCAGGAACATCGAGGGATCTTCATCGGGAATTTTGCCAACAGTGCAGTCCGTGTGAGCCACCTCGACACGATCGACTCAATCAGCAATCAACACAGAACCTCTCATACCAATTTCAGAAAATAGTGCTACAGTTAGTAGAAGTGTATTTGGCAATTTAGTAGCCAAATAGAGGTCAAAACAATGTCAGGAATTGTTAAAATTGTAATTCGAGAAACCGCAGCAGAACTGAAAACTTTGCTGTGCCAAGAGAAAGATGCCGTGCGCCCCGAAAAACTGCTGATTCTGTATTGGCTCAAAACCAAAACAGTGGATAATGTATTGTCTGCTGCGGTGCGGCGCACGGTAAGCATCGTATCACAATACAAAGATGGTTGTCTAGCTACCGAACTGGGGGAATAGAAGAATTATTATGCCAGAAACCTCGTCCGGATCGGCCCATAATAATGACTCCTGAAACGATAGAGAAATTATCAGAAGAGTTAAACCAAGTAGAAGGATTCAGTAGCTACAAAGAAGTACATCAATGGTTGATAAGCTGTTGTGACATTCCCGTGGCATATCGGACAGTGCATCAATGGGCAAGATATCGCCTTAAAGGCAAATTAAAAGTGACACGAAGGCGTGAGTGAAAAGCAGAAACCAGGAGCAGTAGAAGAGTTAAAAAAAAACTGCCAATATTAATTAAAGCAAGTCGCTGTCAGAGCTTTTTAAAACAATGGAAAAAAGTGCGGTATTGTCGTCAAGACGAAAGTCGGATGGGGTTGCATACAATTTACAGAAAAAAGCTAACAGGTTACGGCATAAAACCGCAAGGGAAAGTACAATGGGACTTTACTTATTTGTGGTTGTGTGGTGCAGTAGACCCGCTAACAGGAGCCTGCTTTTTTTATGAGTTTACTCATTTAGATACAGTGTGGTTTGAGAAATTTTGAGAGCTATTTGCTAGTGAGTACCCGGAGGATTTACATCTAATTCAAGTAGATAAGGTCGGGTTTCATAACTCTTTAAATCTCAGTATACCATCTTAACGTTATTTTACTATTTCAATACGCCTACAGTCCGGAAGTAAACCCCAGAGAAAGACTGTGGGGATATGTAAAAAAACAATTGAAATGGTTGAGATTCGAGCGAATAGAATAGTTGAGAGCAGTGGTGCAAAAAGAGTAAAAAAAATTGACTAAAGAAGTCATTGCTTCTTTGACGGGATGGAAATTTATTTTGGCAGCTATATCTGTAGCAGGACTTTAGAAAATTGGTATTACTAAAACGACTTTATCTTCCAGTCCCAAAGATTTCATAAGCCACTCTTCCGCTGTATGGAGGAAAAAGAAAAAGGTGAAAGGAGAAAGGCAAAAAGAACCAGAAAAGAATTTTTCCCTTTTCCTTTCGCCTTTTTCCCGATCGAAGCCGCTCAATTGCGATCGCAGTACCGCCACCAGTGCCATGACACACAGAGGCCAGCCCTAGCTGCCCATTTCGCTCCTGCAAGGCGTTGAGCAGCGTGACGATGATCCGCGCCCCAGAAGCCCCGATGGGATGCCCCAAAGCGATCGCTCCCCCATAGACGTTGAGCTTCTCGTAAGGAACGCCGAGCGTCCGGTTGAACAGCACGCTGCTTAAAGCGAACGCCTCATTGTTCTCGAACAGATCGAAATCGTAGATTCTCATCTTGAGCTTGTCTAAAAGCTTGTTGACTGCCAGGATAGGAACTTCGGGGAATCGCCAAGCTTCCCCACCTATCGACGCTCCTCCAATTACCTGTGCTATTGGCTTCAGTCCGTAGCGTTCCACCGCCGTTTTGCTTGCTAAGACTAGCGCTGCTGCTCCATCCGATATCTGACTGCTGTTGCCTGCTGTGAATACTCCATTTTCCCCAAAAGCAGGCTTGAGTTTGGCAAGGCTCTCTAACGTGGTTTCGGGGCGGATTCCCTCATCTTTATCGACAAATTGCGAACCTTTCTTCCCTTCGATCTCAATTGGTACGATCTCCTTCTTGAAGAAACCTTGCTCGGTTGCAATCGCTGCCCTAGCTTGTGAATAGAAGGCAACTTCGTCCAACTCAGGGCGCGTGATGTTGTAAGCTGCGGCCAGCCGTTCAGCTTGCTCTCCCATTGTTTCGGAGGTGGTGGCGTCGGTGAGTCCGTCGTGGAGCAAAATATCGGTGAGTTGCTCTGGCGAACCTAGCAGCAATTTGTACCCCCATCAGGCTCGGTGCGATAAGAAAAATCCAGTCTGAGACATAGCTTCCATGCCGCCAGCCAGTATGATTTCGGCTTCTTGAGCGCGGATAGCTGTAACGGCGTTCATCACGCTCAACATTCCCGACGAACACACCATGTCTACGGCATACCCGTTCACCGTTGCCGGAATCCCGGCTTTGAAAGCTGCCTGACGGGGCAGTAACTGTCCGTGACCTGCCCTAAGTACGTTGCCAAAAATGTACAGGTCTAAAGCGTCACCCGATAGTCCGGCTTGCTCCAAGGTGGCTCGCATGGCGTGTGCCCCTAAATCCACTGGGGAAAAGTCCGTAAAGACACCTCCAAACCGACCGAGCGGCGTGCGTAATGCTGAGACAATATAGGCTTCTTGCATACATCCTCACTATCTTTTAATTCTCGCATTGTTAAGCTCTACCAACTTCAAGCGGGATGCTTGGGGAAGCGGATTCCGTCAGTAGTATCAGGAAGTTTTCCTCATTTATCAAAGCTCAATCAAAAGTCAAAGACTTTGGGATTTGGGCTTTGAGATTTTGGATTGTTCTTCTCACTAAAGCTCCCGAAATGAATTGGGGAGCTTGCTGATTTGGGATTACAGATTTTGTGGATTACAAATTTCAGGATTTGGGGATTTCGGATGATCCACACGCCTGAATCCGGAAGCAACTTCTCTTCCCAATCGAAAATCAAAAATTGAAAATCGGCACAGTGATGAGTAGTTAAGCTTTCATGGGAAGAACTCAACCTTATGGCGCCGACTGCATACGGGTTGAAATGTATTTTTGACAAGCTGTAAAGCCTATTAGGTATTGATTACAGCTTGCTTCTCATACAAATCTTATTTATAAATGCACTTAAAAAACGTAGTTATTATCCATTGCACACTATACAGGCTATAATTGATTATCAACTTGATTGTTTGCAGACAAGACAATCAGTATTTAATACCCCAATCAAAGGAGAAATAGGATGGATTGGAATAGTAACACCGAACAGTACCTAAGACAGTTAAGCGAATTGCAGAGAGGCATTTTCACTAGCTGGGCATCCATGATGCCGAATATGGCAAGCTCCAATATGCCCAACACACGCGATACTGTGGCTAACACCCTGAAATTTCAGGAACAGGTGGTCACGAGTTCTCTGGAATTTCAGGCTATGGTTGCTCGTCTGTCAATCTAAGCCCAGAAGCAATTTTGGGAAAGCTATTTCAAAATGCTTGGCAGGCCGTAAATTACAAAAGCCGACTGATGATTAGAGTCGCATGAGTTTACCTAGAGAGTGATTTTTGATCTTTTATCGGGTGTTGCGAAAGTTAGGAAGCCATCGGCTTTACAAACCTGCTAGAAAAACTAACAAAGCTCTCTAAGATAACCTCTTGGGGAACTTTTAAAAGATGAAACCGTTTTCAATAATAAAAATTTTTTTATTCGTTTTTGCCATAAAAAGGTTTAATTCACTAAAAAGCCCTATATTAAACTTTAATGCTATTACTTTGTCTAAGGGTCTACCTAAAGAAAGGACTTATTAATATTAACCGAGTTCTAGTTTTTGTATACAAGAGCTTGAAATACAGCGCTTTATTTAAAGTACCTCTTAGGTAAGTGGTACGCATCAAACTGAATCCATAAAATGATGGGAACTCTATACACTCTCAGCGCAGGACGATCGCATCGTTGGATTGGGTTCCTAGTGCGTTTTCTATTGATTGTCATTGACACGCTTTGCAATAGGTATCAAGCTCGTGTAGGATGCGGTGACCAATGTCGAGTTAGCTCGTGAGGAATGGAGCGAGAACAAGGCGTTTTGTGAATACTGCCGGCGTTGCGACGGTTTGCTCGATCGCGTCCATCGTACTCGCAATCCCGGAGGTTCTTACCGCTGTTGGCACCCTGCTGGGACGCCGCAACCAGGACACCAAAGCACAGGGCTACACACGCTAATCGATACAACGGCGAAAAGTATGGACGATTTTCTACAGCGGTGTTGGGCGTACAGCAAATGTTAAGCCCGATGCAGAATGATTGCACATATTTTATGCAATTATTCTAGCTCAATATTCCCTCGATAATTAGTGATAGAACGAGTCATGTCTGAGGATAGAGCGCCTGCTTGAAACTGAATGATAGCCTTGTAGAGTAAGGTCAAAAACAGGTGCAAATCATGACATCACATACTCCTCCAGACACTCGGCAAGATGAGGAAAAACATGACCCTCAAGATAATCCTGGAACCCAAACAAGTATACCGACCACAGAAGAGGGTGACACTCCACTGGATGAGAGATATCGCATGACCGGTCAACAATCCGATACTGAGGTTAGTCCCGGTAGTGAACCTGAAGCTCCAGGAGCTGCTCCCAAGGTTGTTGGTAGTCCAAATCAAGGAACTGACTCGCGTTAAAAAGATTCTTTAAAATCGCGCAAATCTGTGAGAGAGATGAACGGTAGCTCAGCAAATAAGGTGGTAGAGACACTGCCTTATTTGCAAATAATGCCGAGCATAAATTGCCTAGCAAGCCGGATAACAATAAATATCAATCTGATTATTTTAATCGAGGATAAGTAAACATGGTTACAACGTTAGAGGATATAAAACGGCTTCCGGTTGGCGAAAGATTGCCAGACTTGAAAGCCTTGCAAAATTTAATTATCCCGAACGACCGAAAGCTAATAGATGCGTGCCTTGATGACAACCTCTCAGTCAGAGGAGAGGAGAAGTTTAAGGTTTTAGTATCAGGTTCAGGTATTAGGGTAGACTGCGCTTCACAATACATCAGCATTTGAGTTTTAACCATGAATTTCTATATAGATTATCAGAATCCTCTTATTCTTTTTGCAGTTGGCGCGGCCGCTTTGTTCGTCGTGCTTTGGGTGGTGCGATCGTGGCGCGAACGTCAATACGATCTCACAGGCAAGACGGTGCTGCTTACGGGTGGTTCTCGCGGACTTGGTTTGGTTATGGCGCGCCAGTTGGTGCAGCAAGGAGCGCGTTTGGCAATTTGTGCCCGCGATCGCGCCGAGCTCGAAAGGGCGCGTGTCGAGCTGCTGCAGTGCGGTGGAGAGGTGCTGACTGTTCCCTGTGATGTGACCGATCGCACCCAGGTTGACCGGATGGTGCAGCAAGTGCGCGATCGCTTCGGTCAGATCGACATCCTCATTAACAACGCAGGCACCGACCTTGTCGGACCAATGGACGTATTGACGATCGAGGACTACGACGATTTGATGAAGCTGCATTTCTGGGCACCGCTATACACTACTTATGCGGTTTTCCCGGAAATGCGTCAACGACAGGCTGGACGCATCGTTAATATCTCTTCGATCGGCGGCAAGGTAGTTTCCCCGCATATGTTGGCGTATTGCGCGAGCAAATTTGCCTTAACGGGTTTGTCGGAAGGGATGCGGACAGAACTGGCAAAGGACGGGATTGCTGTCACAACGGTATGTCCGGGTTTCATCCGCACAGGCGTGATAGACCGCGCTATGTTCAAAGGTCAGCACCGCAAGGAGTTTACCTGGTTCAGCATTGCTGATTCCTTGCCCTGGATCTCGACGAGTGCCGAAAAGGTTGCTCGTGAGACCATTGCTGGATTTCGACGGGGTGATGCAGAGGTAATTGTGCCACTTTGGACTTGGTTTAGTGCCAGACTCTATGCTCTTTTTCCAGGGCTTTCTACCACTGCGATCGGTTGGTTTAATCGGTTGTTACCTGGAACAGGTGGCATTGGTACTGAACGCGCTTTTGGAAAAGACAGCCACTCATCTTTATCGCCTTCGGTGTTAACTTTTTTGAGTGACAAAGCCGCACGGCAAAACAATGAGATGGGCAGCCAAGAGCAACCGGATGGCGATCGAATCCCTGAGCGATCGAGCTACCGATCGTCTTTGTCCGACGGTGAGGATGGGTGAGCCGAAACTGCGCGGTTCTCTTTCACAACACGCTAGGCGATCGGCGCGATCGTCCCCATGCTGTTAATACGATCGCAATTGTTTAACAGGTTCGCGGAGAAATTAGAAATGAGTGACCGAATAATTCGCAATTCGACCTTGGTAATTCGTAATTATTTGGGTCACAACCCTCTCCCTTTAGAGAAAAAGAAGAAATTTATAGTTAAGCCCGTTAGTTAGTGCCACACACGAACTTGCACTACAACAGATAAGTCCGATAGCAGCTACCAAAACACCAAAGTTAGTAGTTTTGTATTTCTCAAGAATTGGCATTAACACAACAATAATATCTGTCGATTGATAGAGGAGCAAATTAGGAATTTTAAATACCATAAAAATGCTTGGAAAAAGACTGTTGAAACTCTTGGAATTGCAAAAAAGTTGAGGACAAAACTATGGCCTTAATTCGTTGGGAACCTTTCCGAGAAATGGAAATGCTGCAACGGGACATGAACCGCCTGTTTGACCGAATGATCTCGGCTCCTGGTAATGAGGGGCAGTCTGACATCATGGGCGCTGGCTCTTCTTTTATGCCGGCTGCGGAAATGCACGAAACGCCTGAGGACATCAAACTCAAAATGGAAGTTCCTGGCATAGAAGCCAAAGACCTTGATATTAAAGTTACTGCCGAAGCAGTGGCTATCACTGGCGAGCGCAAATCTGAAACCAAGAGCGACGGCAAAGGTATGAATCGTACCGAATTCCGGTACGGCCGATTTCAACGGATCGTTCCCTTGCCAGCGAGAATTCAAAACGACAAGGTACAAGCTGAATTTAATAACGGCATCCTTTGCCTCACCATGCCTAAAGCTGAGGAAGAAAAAAACAAGGTTGTCACAATTAACCTGGGAGGACAAAAGCAGCCAGAACAAATTCAGCAAGGACAAGCTCAGGGCAACGGGCAAGTTGCAAGCCAAGCTGAAGCTGAAGTCCAAGCAAGTTAAACATTGGTTCAGCTTCCCCAAACCTTTGATTAATTAGCCGTTTATATTCCTCCTGGCTCCGTTTTAAAAAACACTGGCAGGAATGAATAAGCAGCAGGAGTGAGAGGAAAATGGGCATCCAAAATTTTTCCCTGTCACTCCTGCTTATTCTTTGCCCAGTCAAATTCATAACAACTGAATTTGCCGCAAATACCACGAAGGTACTCAAGAACTCACATAAGTTTCCTCTAAAGTCCTGCGCGACAGTAACGCTAGCTTCAAACTCGACTGTCCCGCTGCTGGCGAACAGTTTGCCCCCGCATAAAACTCCGCTCAATTTCTGCGTAAACTCGCGGACGATTCCAGCAAATACCTTGGTGAAAAAGCTACCCAAGCTGTCGTCACCGTTCCCGCCTGCTTCATTACTCACAAGTTAAGCTAAAAGCACTATTGTCAATGAGTAAAATTACTCATCTTTTACCTGTTGACCCAATTA
>NZ_JAUBTO010000059.1:0-44090 GCF_036702495.1 Microcoleus sp. C2D2
AAAGGTTTCATCCTATTTTACCTTTTTTTGTCTACCCCCTTGACAATTTGCACTTTTTCTTAACTTGTCACAAATGAGGATAGGCTAATCTTAACCATTTTACTGTTTCGTACAAAGAGCCTCTCGCAATTTTTACAAAACGCCGATTATCTTGGTCATTAGAAAGATGGGTGAGAAACCCCGTCCTTCTAGGACGGCTTTACAATTTAATTTGCAATACGCCACGAGTTGTAGGACAAAAATTTACAATCTGCGGGCGATGCGTTTTGAGTTAGACGCTTGCCTGTTTTTAAATCGTGCAAGCTAATTGTTTTTCGGTATGGGTCTTTCTTTGTTGGCGACTCTTGCCACCCTCCAACGTAACAGAACCCATATTTAGGGTGTTTAACGATTGAACCGCGCTTAAACCCTGCACTTAAAGTTCCACCGTACCGAGAGCGGACATGACCAGTAGAATGCTGCAAGCGATGGAGTTGTCTGCGATGAAACTCAAGAGGGATTACTTCTATTAGCTTGGTGTTGTCAGGTTGAATATGCCCTCCCGTGTACCAATTAGCTAACACCCAAGAATCAACGCAATGCGCTTCAAACTTGTTTGATAGTTTCTGTTTGGACTTTTTGAGTCCTAAATTTTGACGCATTGAGTAAGTGTCGTTGCCAGATATAATCTCAAGATGGGCAATTTTTCTGACTTCGGAGTAAAACCAGTGTTTGCCCACTTCTAGGGGACTAAACGATACATTCCACTTGCGCCCGTTTTTCCTCTTTCGCGCTTTGATGTCCTCCACAACAAATGTTGATATCGGAAACATTAACGCCAACCAATTAACTATCCTTAACTTCCACTGCCATCTCGACTTAGTAGATGGGGGTATGCGATTTTTGTTAACCAACCTGTTAGCTCGGTTTTGACGGCACGGCGTGTTCCGAAATCGCCTTGCACGTCGCATATTTCGCCTTACTTCAACACGGTCTTTTACCCAATCAACGGCATGAGTTTGGATGTTTATGTAGGTATGCGATTTGGATTTAACTGTAAATCCTTCGCGCTTGCTACCTGGATCGATTCCTACCGCAATGGGCTGGCGATCGGTATTAGAAGGTTCTACGTTGAGTCGGACACAAAATACCCCTTTTTTAAAAAACGGCGTAGCCTTACCTGACTTAATCCAACGTTTGGCGCGGGCGTTGGTAGTCGGCATTAACGGTCTATTTTCACTGTTTACAACGGGTACAAACATTTACGGTAAGTCCTATTTCTAGGTATATATTTCCCTTCGCCACTGGCACATCCGAGCGGTTAAAAACTAGGGAGGCATTCTTAACGTCCGGTGGGATACCGCTCCCAGATGGCTCAGTTTGTCTTAAAGACGCAGGCTAGACACTGTTTTAGTCTTGAATTAAGAAGGTGGTGAATTTTCCTCTTTCAAGCCCCATGCCTTTAGGCTGGGGTTAGTGACTATAACGACCTCTTCCTTCAGCAAGATTAGCACAGACACTATCAGCAGACCGAACGATCTGTTTGCCCATCGTATCTTTGGTGAAGTAATCCCATTTTTTAACAATTTCCCAAATCTGATTCGCCAAACTTTCCGCCAACTTATAAACCTCTAATTCCTCAAAATCAGGTCTTCCCATAATTACCTAAAAAACTCAATTATATTAAATGCCCGATGCCCCATGCCCGATGCCCCATGCCCGATGCCCCATGCCCGATGCCCGATGCCCGATGCCCCATGCCCGATGCCCCATGCCCGATGCCCCATGCCCCATGCCCGATGCCCGATGCCCCATGCCCGATGCCCCATGCCCCATGCCCCATGCCCAATCCCCAATTACCCATTACCAATCCCGGCCATTAAAGAAATAACTTTGTCAAGCAATTGCTCAGGGTGAATCGGTTTAGCCAAACAATCGTTAGCTCCCGCCGTCACCGAAGATATCTCATCTGCGGGAATCTCCTTAGCGCTTAAAGCCAGAATTTTGATATTTTCCGTAACGGGTTTTTGACGCAGTTGGTGAATTATTTCGCAGCCATTCATACCGGGCAAACGCATATCGACAATCACAGCATTCGGCTGCAAAAGTTCAATTTGTTCCACGGCCGCCGAACCTTCAATCATCCACACCACTTGCAGTCCTGCGACTGTCAGGATCTCGCAAATCAGCATCGCAGTTTCTTCATCTTCTTCGACGAGCACGAGGCTGCCCCGCAAGGAGGAAGAATGCAGCGGTAAAGATGAATTAGATTTTTCATATGTAAATTTTGTGGATTCATCTTTGCTTTGAGTTTGGATGGGTATAAAAACGGTAAAAGTAGAGCCGACATCAACTGTAGAGTTGACTTCGATCGCGCCGCCGTGAAGCTCTACTAACTGTTTAGTTAAAGCTAATCCCAGACCGGTGCCGCCGTATTCGCGGCGGTAGGGGGAATCCAACTGCTGGAATTTTTGAAACAACAGCGATCGCTGATTTTCGGGAATTCCAATGCCGGTATCTTTGATTTGAAAAACAGCGGTGCTGCCAGCCGGTGCAGTACCGGGCTGCCGCAGGGCCGGCGTTCTATTTTTATCTTCTGTAACCCAAACTCGCAGGATGACTTGCCCGCCTTCGGGAGTAAATTTAATCGCATTTCCTAAAAGATTGAAGAGAATTTGTCTCAAGCGGCGCGGGTCAGCGGTGAAGCGATCGCACTCTTGTTTTATCCGCTGTTCTTGCAGCAGTTCCACGCCTTTAGCCAGAGCTTTTTCTTTGAGCGCGTGCAGGCTCTGAGAAGCTAATTTAGAAATTGAAAATTCACTAATTTTTAATACTGCTTTTCCCGCTTCTACTTGCGATAAATCTAAAATATCGTTAATTAATTCTAATAAGTGGTCGCCACTGTCCCGGATAGTTTGTAGGTACTGCCGCTGCTTTTGCACCGGCACTTCTTTGCTGCCCACTTTGCCGTAAGACCACCGCAGCAGGGTGTCGGAAATGCCGATGACGCAGGTGAGGGGAGTCCGCAATTCGTGGCTCATAGCTGCCAAAAATTCGCTCTTGGCGAGGCTGGCCGACTGGGCCGCGGCCAGTGCATCGCGCAGTTCTCGCGTGCGCTCTATTACGCGCTGTTCTGAGGTGCGCTTTTGCTGCTGGACTTGTGCATAAAGTTCGGCTTGATAAATGGCGATCGCCAAATGTTCTGCTATTTGCCGCAAAAATGTTTTTTTGCTTTCTTCCCACTCCCGACAAGTACACTGGTGGGCAATTAGCAGCCCCCACAATTCGTCTTGAACTACGATCGGCACTAGCAACTTCGCGCGCACCTTCGCCCGCCGCATCAACTCTAAAAAACAAGGTTGCGAAGAGTAAGTTGTTTCCACATCCGCGACGCACAAAGCCAAGCCTTTGCGATATTTCTCTCTGTCAATGACTCCATTGGTAAAACACTGCGCCCCATCACTAAAATTCAGTACAGACGAGATAGCATCGTTGGCTAAAGCTTCGTAGGTGACGCGACCTAAATACAAGTAAGACCCGAAATTTTCTTTGATTTCGCCAGACCCAGAAACCGCCGCAGGTATTTCTTTAGCTAACTCACCATTGTGCGGCGCTGGCACTTTTTCAAATTGATAGATTAACAGGCGATCGACCTCCAAAAACTCTCGCACTCGCTCCACTGCTTTTGACAAAATTACAGGCAATTCCAAACTCTGGCGGATTTGAGTTGTCACTTGATTCAAAAGTCGCTCTTGTTCGAGCTGCTGCTGCAAAGCATCTTCCACTGGCTGACAAAATGAAATGCAGGGACTGGCAAGTTGTAATTGATTGACGGCTTCGGTAATCTGGATATGTAGCGTTTCTGGAGCTATCACTTTGGGCGCGGAATTTGGCTCTATTTCTGTTTGGTAGTGTAGGGGCGGGTGACTGTTTTTTGTGGCATCTGAAGCGAGAATATCCAGCAAATTTAGGGTGAATTCGCTTTGAAAAACTGCCGAGTTTGGCTGTATATTTTTAATTGCTTGTTTGAGGGCGCGAATGTCAATTTGTCGCGAAGGTGCGGGCGTTATTTCTGCGAGTTTGTCTGCGAGGGGAGAGAGGAAATTGGCGATCGCCCCGGGATCGAAAGTCAACTGCACATTCAATTGCGAATTGAGATTTTTTTCGCTGTGTTTGCGTCCGTTTGTTGCGAACTCATCTAATAGCTTGCCCCGCAGCAGCGCGCTAAAATTATCTGATACCACTGCTGCAAACCTTTCCGACGAGTTTTCCTGATTTTGAGAATCAGCGATGGCATCGTCGGCCAGCCAAATCGCCCCGGGGAGTTCAGCCATTTGCTGTAACAACTGGTAAGCAGCCTCAAAGGTTGCTAGTGGCAAAGTCCGATTTAAGGTTTTTGGTTTCAATCTAGATATTTTCCCGGTTGTTTTAAAGAACAAAATATGAATGCCTCTGTTGTGGGGACGGCACCCGGGGCGCAGCAGGCGCGGCCGCTCCTTGAGACTTGAGAGGAAAGTAGTCACAAGGCAGGCTCAAGGAGCCGGCCAGGAGCCAGAAAGCTTATTTCTCCCTATATTTGTCATCTTTCTTCGCCGCGAGTGACCCCGCCATAGCTGTACGAGTGCGAAAGCGGTGGGAGGAAATGGGGGGCAGGGATACGGCTGAATAATCGTGAGCTTCAGGTCGTGTTTGGGTAGCGGGTTTTTTATGGAAACTCAGGAATTCCACTCGCATTGCTGGGGTCAAGTTACCACACGCCTTTGTTGTAGGTCGGTACTTTGCCAAAGACACTGCCTCCCAAATGGCTGTTTAATGCTTTCGTTACAGAGCTCTTAACTAGCTACGCATTCCGGGCGTGCGAACAACTTTTGCCCACAACTCCTGTCAGTTAAGATTTAGGCTGGTCAACTAGGACTCTTTCAAGCCCCACTAAATCGGTATTCCGATTAGTGGTGGGTTGTTGACCACTTTAAAAAATCTTATTCTAGTATAATATCAATATATAATTTGTTAACTTCTACTTAAAACTATCCGGGTAAATGAGCAATCCAACTCAACTCACCCCCGATTTGACGATCGGACATCTGCCTTGTCACCACTTTCAAGTGAGTGCTGCAACTCCAGGACAGGTAGTGGCTGAAAGATTCGAGCAAGAACCCGACCTGCCGGGAGTCATTATTACTCACGAATCACAGGTATTGGGCATGATTTCTCGCGTCAAGTTTCGAGAGCAAATGAGTCTTCCAGATCGCTTAGAAATTTACGGGCAGCACCCGATTCGAGCTTTGTTAGATTTTATTAGAATTCCGCCTTTGCTGCTTTCGGAAAACTGGAAAGTTGACGATGCGGTGCAAGCGTCTCTCAACAGGCACAAAGACTTGATTTATGAACCTATTGTTGTGGTAATGGAAAACGAGAGCCACCACCTTTTGGACGTTCAGACTCTGGTGATTGCCCAGTCGAAACTTTTAGCGCAAGCTAACAAAGTTATTCAAAAACACCGAGTAGAAAGACATAAATATCGGGCTATAATTCAACAAGAACAGGCGAAGTTTAAAGAATGTAATGAGCTTTTAAAATCCCAACAACGTCAAACAGAAAAATCGCCGACTCTTCCCAGTTTCGAGCAAGTAGCACTGGTAAAACAAGCTGAAGAAATAGCTCAAATGAATCAGCGATTTGTGAGGATTGCGAAACTGATTTCCTCGGAAGGTCGCCAAGCATTTCAAGCTACTTTTCAAGGTGCTAATTCTATTTGCAACAATACAGATAAAATTTTGGGCGTTGGCAAAGCAATAGCTAATGATTTAGAAACGGTTAACCGCACTTCCCGAACCATCCGGGAGGCGATAGAGCAAGTCAGGCACTTAGCAGTACAGGTGGCTGTAGTTACCAATCAAATGGGAAGTCAGCCCAGCGGTCTGAGCCAAGTGAGTCTGGAAATTGGCAGACTGGCGAGTAAAACTTTTGAATTGGGGAATCAAATGGAGCAAATTGCCAGCCGATTTAAACTTCGCGTTCACGAACTCACGCAGGCAGCAAGAGCGGGTGCTAATGTGGCTAAATCTGTGACCATCAAGATCGATCGCGCGGAAATGGCGCTGTTAGAGTTGGAGGAATTAATTGCGGAAAAAAATTTACCTTCACAGACGGCTATCAAAGAACCTTTGCCAGTCA
The DNA here is from genome assembly GCF_036702495.1 of Microcoleus sp. C2D2. Taxonomy (NCBI): domain Bacteria; kingdom Bacillati; phylum Cyanobacteriota; class Cyanophyceae; order Oscillatoriales; family Microcoleaceae; genus Microcoleus; species Microcoleus sp. C2D2. Next base: position 6,157 of record NZ_JAUBTO010000059.1, read on the forward strand.
TAAAAAGTGTTACCGCTGATTCTTTAGTTAAAGATATAGAACACGCCGAAGTCGCGGTTTACGAGTTGGAACAGAGAGTTCAGCAACAAGATTCATCGCAATATCTGATTCAAAAAATTCAGCAGGCGCTGAAGTCCAAAAAGCCCTAAAAGCCCAGGTCAAATCCGATGAAACATTGGGAGAGGGAAAAAAAATAAAAATAAAAATTTACCATTTCAAAATTTTAAGAAAAGTATTTGTTAGACTTAGGGTGGGAAGATTTAAAATAAACTAGCATAAATGCAATTTAAATATCCCAATAATTCGATAATAAGTCACAAAAAAATCTTAAATAACAGGTTACGCTTATGAAAATTCTTCTGGTAGAAGATGACACACTTACAGTCAGTTTGCTGACCGAAGCACTGAACTCTCACAATTACAATGTGAATGCGGCAGCAGACGGTGAAACAGCCTTGCGCTTTGTGCAGACCTACGATTACGACCTGATTGTTTTGGATGTGCTGATTCCTAAACTAGACGGCATTAGTTTGTGTCGGAAATTGCGATCGTCCGGCTGCCAAATGCCGATTTTACTGCTGACAGCGCTAGATAGCAGCAACGATCGAGTCCAAGGTTTAGAAGCGGGTGCAGACGATTATGTGGTCAAACCCTTTAATCTCGAAGAATTAATCGCTCGAATTCGGGCTTTGCTGCGCCGGGGTAAGGCAACTTTGTCGAGTACAAATTTGACCTGGGAAAAACTGCAACTCAACCCGGACACTACGGAAGTAACTTATGCCGAAAAAGTGCTGCACTTGACTCCGAAAGAGTACAATTTGCTGGAACTTTTCCTGAGAAATCCCCGCCGCATTTTCAGCCGCAGCGCCATCCTCGATCGCATTTGGTCGGCCGGCGAATTTCCTCAGGAAGAAGCCGTTACCGCTCACATCAAGGGGCTGCGGCAGAAGCTGAAAGCAGCCGGGATGACTGTAGATTTAGTTGAAACCGTCTACGGACTGGGCTATCGGCTCAAAAATCTGCAAGAGGATATTGAGAGCCAAAAAGTGGCGCGGGAAACGGCAGAAACTGCTAAAAGTCAAGAGACTTTATCTGCTGAATCCAGCGGGTCGAGCCAGGAATTAAACAATGACGACCGCCGCCTCAAAGTCCTGAATCTGGTTGCCAAAATGCGGGAAAATTTAAAAGCCAATTTTATAGAAAAGGTAGCGATATTCGAGCGCGCGATCGCTCAATTGAAAAGCGGCACCTTGGAGGGCGAACTGCGCCAGGAAGCCCAGGCTCAAGCTCACAAATTAGTCGGTTCTTTGGGAACTTTAGGGCTGCCCAAAGGTTCGGAAGTTGCGCGCAAGATAGAACATTTGTTCAAGACTGAAAACATCTTGAAACCGGAGACGGCTCAGCAGATTGAGGAATTTCTGCATAACCTCAAACAGATATTCGATCGCCCGTCGCCCGAACCAGAAGGCGAGCCCGTTCCTGCGGTTTCCCAGAAGCGCCGAATGCTGATTGTTGATGATGATACTTTTGAGAGCGAGCAACTGAAAATAGTAGCATCCGCCAACGGCTTCCAGATAGAAGTCGCCAACTCTCCGCAAGCGGCAAGAAATGCGATTTCTCAACAGCCTCCCGACGCGATTTTGCTGGATTTGACATTTTCCAGAACTCAGGAAAACGGACTTTCTCTCCTAGCCGAACTCCTCCGTGAAAAACCAGAAATTCCGGTGATGATTTTTAGCGGGCACAATCAATTGAGCGATCGAATAGAAGTTGCTCGTTTGGGAGCTTCCGGCTTTTTACACAAATCTATCCCCCCAGCAGATATACTCAAAGCAGTCGCCCAAGTTCTCGACCAGGCCGGCCCTGCTGAAGCTAAAGTTATGGTGGTAGATGATGATGTGCATCTATTGGCTGCACTGCAAGTCATTCTACAACCTTGGGGATTTCAAGTAACAACCTTGGACGATCCCGAAAAGTTCTGGGAGGTACTCGAAACCACTTGTCCGGATTTGCTAATTTTAGATGTGGAGATGCCCGGTTACAGTGGTATTGAGCTGTGTTTGGCAGTGCGCAACGATTTGCGCTGGAGCAAGCTCCCCGTGCTATTTTTGACGGCTCATTCCGAGTCGGAAATAGTGCGCCAAATGTTTGTCGCAGGTGCTGACGACTACGTGAACAAGCCGATCGTGCAACCGGAATTGATTGCTCGCCTCCTAAATCGTTTGGAGCGGACTCAACTCAGGCACAGACTGGCTCAGGCACAACACTAATACCATTTTAGATTAAAAATTTAAAGAATTAAATAACTGAAGAATGGGGAATGAATGATGAAGCTCGAAACCACGAGCACGGGCCTACAGTTTAATTCTTTTTTAAAACTGGTATAACTAGGAGGAAATATGCAGCGCCTGTCCGAAACGAGTCAGGAAGCCTTAGCCAAGACTTGGGATTTTTTGATTGTGTGATTCGGCCGCGGCGGCGTTGATAGATGTTGGTCCGCTCATGAAGAACATAGACTAATTTAGAGAAGTATTAATCATATGAAAGCAAAGATATTGCCCTCAGACACAGGCACTCTCAATAACAGCGATTGCGAACTAATTTACGCTCCGGGTTCGATTCAACCTCACGGCATCCTTTTGGTGCTGGAATCTCCTGTGTTGAAAATTTTGCAAGTTAGCAACAATACTTTTGAGGCTCTCGGCATTTACCCCGAAGAACTTTTGGGCAAATTTTTACATGAATTTGTGGAGACTGAGGAAATTGAGGCTATTGAAAAAGCTTTATTTGAAAAAAGTCATCACTCTAATGGTATCAGATTATCATTCAAAAGTCAAAACCGCCAGTCTTTTTTTGAGGGGACGCTGCATCAATCTAGTTCAGCATTAATTGTTGAACTAGAGGCGGTTGTTTCCCCAAAAGCTAGCGATTGTTTCAATTTTTATCATTTAGTCCAAGAGCCGATCGACAAAATCCACAGAACACCAAACCTGCAAGTGCTGTGTCAGACAGCAGTTGAAGAAGTGCGGAGGATGATCGGTTTCGATCGAGCGATCGTCTATCAATTTGATGCCACTGGTGCGGGGGAAGTTGTCGCCGAAGACAAAGTAGAAAGTTTGGCTCCTTTATTGGGACTGCACTATCCGGCTACGGATATTCCCCCCCTGGCAAGAAACCTGTTCAAGATGAATTTAATTCGGTTTATTCCCGATATTAACGGTCAGCCTGTAGAACTAATTCCTCACTGCAATCCGTTGACCGGTCGCCCCCTGGATATGGCCTGTTCTTTGTTGAGAACAGTTTCCCCTTGCCACGTTCAATATCTCAAAAATATGAACGTTGCCGCTAGCATGACCCTGACATTAATCAAAGATAAAAAAGTCTGGGGATTGCTCGCCTGTCACCATCCAACACGAAAGTATGTCAACTACGAAACAAGAACCGCTTGCGAAATGCTAGCAAAGTTTGTGAATCTAGAACTCAGCTACAAACAAGATAGCGAAGACTGGGAATATGCAATTTATTTAAAAAATAATTGCCATAAATTTATCACAGAAATCTCTCGAAAAAACTGCTTTGTAGAAGGTTTGCTTACATTCGGAGATGAATTGCTGACCCTAGTGGGCGCTACCGGTGCAGTTGTGTGTGCCAAGGAAAATTTAACAACCATCGGCAAAACCCCGGAATGGGTAGAAATCGAAAAATTAATTGCTTGGATAAAAACTCAAATAAATAATGATGTTTTTCATACAGATTCTCTCTCAAAACTGTATCCGCCCTCCGAGAAATTTAAAGAATTTGCTAGCGGTTTGCTGGTGCTTGCCATGTCCGAGATGCAAAATTATTACATTTTGTGGTTCCGTCCCGAAGCAATTCAAACTGTCAACTGGGCCGGTCAACCAGACGGGTTAATTGAATTTAAACCGGATGACAGCCGGCCGAGGTCTCCTCGCACTTCCTTTGAGTTGTGGCAAGAAACTGTGAGGTTAAAATCTTTGCCTTGGCAGCGGTGCGAAATCGAAATAGCCCGAGAACTTCGAGTTGCTATTACTAGCATTGAGTTGCGGAAAACCAATCAGCAGCTTAGCTTAGCTTTGTCGGCTACCAAAATCGGATTTTGGGACTGGGACGTGCAGAAAAATAGCATTATTTGGTCGAGGGAACACGAAGAGTTGTATGGGTTGACCCCGGGAACTTTTGGCGGAACTTATCAAAGTTTTGCAGCTTGCGTTCACCCAGAAGATTTAAACAGTATTCAGAATGCTATAAATCAGGCGATTGCCCAGCGATCGGATTTCTGTAACGAAAACCGCGTGGTTTGGCCCGACGGCAGCATTCACTGGATTGAGGGGAAAGGTAAGTTTTTTTACAACGAAGCAGGCGATGCAGTGCGGATGGTGGGGACAGTTAGAGAAATTACCGATCGTAAAGCTAGAGAATTACAGTTGCGCCTGTTGGAATCAGCAGTCACCACCACTAACGACGCCGTGTTAATTACCGAAGCTGAACCGATTGACGAACCGGGCCCGCGAATTCTTTATGTCAACCCAGCTTTCACGCGGATGACCGGCTATACGCTAGAAGAAGTTTTAGGCAAAACGCCGCGCATCTTGCAAGGAGAAAAAACAGACCGCGCCAGTATCGAGCGAATTCGGACAGCTTTGGAAACCTGGCAGCCGGTGCGGGTTGACTCGATCAATTATCGCAAAGACGGGACAGAATTTTGGGTAGAAATGAGCATTGTGCCGATCGCTGACGAAACAGGTGGGTTTACCCATTGGGTATCAGTACACCGCGATATTAGTGACCGCAAACTTGCTGAAGCCGCCCTCCAACAGCTCAACGAACGGTTAGAAATGCGAGTTTTGCAGCGAACCCGAGAACTAGAAAGCTCTCAAGCAGAACTCCGGGAAAGCGAAGCTTTATTTCGCTCTCTGAGCGAAAGTTCGCCCGTCGGCATTTTCAAAATCGATACTGAGGGGAAATGTACCTATACAAATCCCCGCTGTCAAGCAATTGGCGGCTTCGCACCGGCAGCAGCTTTAGGAAACCGCTGGATGCGGTTTGTTCACCGCGAAGACATCAAACTAATTCTGTCTAAGTGGTCGGAATCGCAATCGCTAGATGGGGAATTTTACTGCGAATTCCGCCACATCCAGCGAGACGGAACAATCCGGTTTTGTCGGCTTAAAACAGCTCCGATTTTTTCCGACAGAGAGCAACTAATCGGTCACGTCGGCACAATCACAGATATCACAGAAAGTCGGGCAATTGAAAAAATGAAAAATGAGTTTATTTCCATTGTCAGCCACGAACTGCGAACGCCGCTTGCCTCAATTCGCGGTTCTTTAGGTTTGCTGGCGGCTGGGGTACTGAAACATCAACCGGAAACTGCCAAACAGATGTTAGAAATCGCGTCTAGCGATACCGAACGGTTAGTGCGTTTGGTCAACGATATTCTAGACTTAGAGCGGCTCGATTCGAGCCAAATTATCCTCGTCAAGCAGTGGTGCGATGCGGCTGTTTTGATGCGGAAGTCTGCGGAATCTGTGCTGTCTGTGGCTGCTGAGAATAACATTAGTTTGTCGATTTTGCCCGAAACGGCCAAAATTTGGGCTGACCCGGACAGGATCGTTCAACTGCTGGTAAATTTGTTGAGCAATGCGATTAAATTCTCGGCTGCCGAGAGTACAGTAACTGTCAGGGTGGAAGATTTGGGCTATCGGGTTTTATTTGAAGTCAAAGATCGAGGGCGGGGGATTCCTGCGGATAAACTAGAAACAATCTTTGGACGGTTTCAACAGGTGGATGCTTCTGACTCCCGCCAAAAAGGAGGTACGGGTTTGGGTTTGGCTATCTGTCGCAGCATCGTGCAGCAGCACGGCGGCAGAATTTGGGCCGAAAGTGTTGTCTCAGAAGGAAGCAGTTTCTATTTCACAGTGCCCGCACCGTTGGAAGGCGAAGGGGGAAAAAGTTTTTAGTTTTGAGATTGCTTTCATAAGAGATGGGGAAAGCTAAGGTTCCTCGCAACGCACGCGGCGAGAATGAGTTTGGCAGGGCTATCTGTCGATTTTTCTGTTCTCGGTTTAATATCAATTCCGGTTACACCGTTCGGGATAGGGAGTGGTCCGTTGGGAGTGGGGAGTCGGGGAATGTGGAATTATTTACCTTGACTTTATCGTGTCCGTGCAACCGGAAACGATAGAAGTAGGTGAGCGGCACAATATAGGAACCGCCAAGACTATTAGGACGTTCTTAATTGCTGAAACAGTTAACTTTATTGCTAATTGCTTCTTCCGTCTTGCTTCTTCCTTCTGGTATATCTGCGAAGAAACCGGGTTGATGAGGCAGCGTGCGTAAGTTTTTTTTGGGTTTACCATGATTAATCTAAAATTTGAGTTTTAATTATGTCAGCAAAGCGCATTCTGGTAATCGATGATGAAAAAAACCTCTGCAGCGTGATTCAGGCCTGTCTGGAACATTTAGGCGGCTGGACGGTACTGAGCGCGCTCAGCAGCAGCGAAGGAAGGCTTTTAGCTGAAACTCAACTCCCTGACGCTATTCTGCTAGATGTGATGATGCCGGATATGGACGGAGTTGCTTTGTTTAGTTTGCTGCAAAACAATGCGGCTACTCGGGGGATTCCGGTGATTTTCCTGACTGCTAAGGTGCAGGCGATGGATTTGAGCGAATTTGCTGATTTGGGGGTAGCGGGGGTGATTGCCAAGCCTTTCGATCCTTTGAGTTTGGCACAGCAAGTTGCGGAAATTCTGGGTTGGGAACCGTTGTCTTAAACTGGGGGAAAATGCGATCGCACATAGCAAATAGCAGATCGAACTCGGCGTTTGAAACCGCTAATAGACAAACAAAGTCTGCCCAGGCAGATAGCAGATCGAACTCGGCGGTTGAAACGGCTACTAGACAAACAAAGTCTGCCCAGCCCGACTGAAGAATCCAGGGGCATTAAAGCCGGATGAGGATCTCAAACCCGCTTTCTCGTTCCCAATCTCTTGCAAAAATCACGCAATTATGTTTTAAACCGGGTTTCTGCGTCCAGGAAAGTCCTAGTTTTTCCTGCTGTTTTCAGAATTTCCTCATTTTTTTGATTTAGGTTTGAGATGGATCGGTGATTGGTTAATTTAAACTCTGATTCCCTAGAAGTTCGAGAGACGATCTCAGGGAGTCGGGGTTTTTTGTTGCGCGCAAAGCCGATCGGCTATTACCGTATTTACAGGCAGAATAACTCCTCCAGAAGTTACACAGACTTGCCTCAAGAACTGTTTTTTTAACCCGGGATCAAAGATGCAGCGAAGTTTTTTGGTAAAAAACCCCGTTTGGGCCTGCTAATCCAAGAGTTAGGCAGACTTCCCTCAGAAACCGGGTTTTTTTAACCCGGGATCGCAGATCTAGCCAAGTTTTATGGTAAAAAACCCGGTTTTTGCCTAAGTGCTGTAATCCCAGCTTCGGCAAAAGTATATTTATCAAAAAAATGATGGTCTTCATAATTTCCTCATATTTTTTAGATAAATTTTACTCTACGCTCTGGATCAGAAGCCCGATCGCAATCTCAGCACCATTCCGCTGCCAAAAAACGAACCTGTTGTCAGGGCAGTTCGGGTCGGTGACGGTACTTTCGATTAACTGGTGCCACAGCACAACCAGCCTGAATAAGTCAGGATTGAGGTTCTGCATACCACAAAAACCGGGTTTTTTAACCTGGAAAAACGGGGTTTCTGCGCCAGTCCTCTAAGTGTTGGCATGAGAACTGAATGGTAAAAAAATTAATAACTGAGGAAGTGATTCGCGCTCTCGAATAACACCCCAAAAATAAATCTGTCGTTTTGTCAAGAGCCAAACTCGCAATTGCCACTAACAGGCAAAGCCAAGTCCCAGTAAGTTTTTGAAAGAGTGGGGAGATTTTTAAAATGTCAGATCAGCTATCTTCTAAAGATAACAACCCGATTCTGTGCTATTACGCAAATGCTACCCAGCTAGTTCAGGTGGTTCGGATTGGGAACATTCCTAATTGGTACATGGAAAGAGTGATATTTCCGGGACAGCGACTGATGTTTGAAGCACCAGCAGAAGCAGTCTTAGAAATTCACACGGGTATGGTGGCAAGTGCTATTTTATCGGACAAGATTCCCTGCTACGTGCTGCGGGTTATAGAAGAGGTAAGTTTCGAGAGCGAGCTGGTGATTCCCCAAGAACGATGTGCGGTATTAGCCGGCTAAGATTCCGCAGAAATCACACGATATCGAGATGGCAACAAAAATATTAGTTAACGAGTGTTTGGGGATGGGGAGAATGCAGAAAAATCTTGTCAATATTACCTTGGCAGTAGTTACAGAAGAAGTAGAAATTATCTTGGAGTCTTATCCGACGCATCCGTACCAACAAGCTTTTTCGCCTTCTGGCTTGCGACAGGATTTAATTGCTTACGTGCTCAGCCGAGTTCCTAATAGATATACTGCGATCGACTCCGGCGAGTCTGTGTCAAACCACACATTCCAGGTTCGCTGTTCTTCAGAGCAGTTGCTGCACATAGAAAATTTGATTCATGCTGGCATTCGCGACCTGCTGCACAGCTATCAGAAGATCGATTACGGCTTTCGGGAACAAGTTAAATCCGCTTCGAGAGTTGCTAGTTGGTTTTGATAGTTTGTCGTAAATGAGGGAGACGCCCATATCCTCGGCACTCTGGCTTGAGCGAGCGAGGTGGAATTGTGCACTGGCTCGACGGTTCAAGACTTTTGGTAATCGCAGCAGCGCGAGCACGGGCCATTGGGATTGACAGCACAGCGCAGAATTTCCGATCGAGCATTAAAGCGACAGCTAGCATCTCCGATAACCCAGATGCCGCTTACACAAGTTCTTTCCGTCGGCGTTGTGGCAGACTGCACGTACAGGGCAATTTTTTGCAGTCGGTAGCGGCCGGATTTGAGTTGATAGCGGTGGTGGCGTTCCAAAACAGCGTAGGTTTCTCCCTCTAAATCTAGATAGTTCCCCGGTTGTGGCGTCCAATCCAGCCGAATGTTGCCTAAGGATTGGCGGGGGTGAGAGAGAATCACCTCTACGGGTAAAGTATTTTGTTCCATGTGGCGGTGGGTTGGCGAGCTGAACTAAACGGGCAAATAGTAGACTAAACCTACATCTTCTTCATCTAGAAAGATAACATCTTCTAGAGAGAGTAATTTAGGTTGAGGCCCTAAGCTTAACTATTTGACACTCCCGGGCCTTAAGGCGTGGGGATTCTTAATTCATCGACAGACCTTTAAGCGCTATGTCATGAAGGCACTTCTTAAACCTTTCAACCGTACAAAATACCAATTGACGAGTTCAACTCACAGCAACCCGCCTAGGGTCTATCTCCAAAAGCGTACGCTTGATATGAACAAGCGAGTTCGGGTATGCCCTACCCTACTTAACAAATGAACCAATTTTTTTTTGCTGGTAAAAAGAATGCGTTGATTCTCTAGCTGTTTTAAGAGTATTCGCGGCTAGGTGTCCAACAATTTGTGCCTAAAAGTGTGTCTTAACTGTTTCACTTGAGGCACAGGAGTTTAACCTTGACTACGGTAGTATACTACAAATACCAGCAATTCCCTGATTTTTAGGAATAGATTTAAGAAATTAAAGCCGGCCACTGAAGAAGGGGTTTTAAACCCAATTTCCCGATAAAGCAGTACAGGCGAATGGTATCGCAACTCGCAGGTTTGAGCGATACGCGGTTGAGATTCTGAACAGATTTTAAGGGTTTGCGGGACTTGGGGTGCTTGAAGTGTGTTTGTAGTGAGCACTTCAGCCCTCTGATTTTTATGAGGACTTTAGTCCTCACTACAAACCAAACCGGATTTTCGGCAATCAAAATTCCCAAAAATATCCCATTCCTTCCATGATTCCCCAAGCGCAAGCAGAACCAGCTAAATAATGATTTTCAGTGCCGCATTGGCGATGCCATTCTAAGAGTTCTGACAGAGCATTAGCGACGATTACTCCCCGGACATCCTGTTCAAACATACTGATATCATTGCCAGAATCACCGCAAACTAATGTTCCCTCAGATGGAATTTGCAGGCGCTTTTGTAAATAAGTAAGGGCATTGCCTTTATTGCTAGTTTGCGGTAAAAGATCCACATAGGTATTGCTGCTAAAAATGATTTGAGCTAGCAGTCCCGATTCCGTTAACTTTTGCTGCAAAGCCTGGACAGTCGAGCTGTTTTCTGCTGCTGGTTCCAGACTATAACTGATTTTCCAAGGATTTTGTTCTTTTGGGGATTGGGGTTTAAGCTTGGAAAACTGCTGAGCTAAAGAGGCGATCGCTATTTTATCCCAGCTTTGAGAAAGATATTCCGCCCAATCTAAATCGAGGGTTCCGTCTTGGTAAATTTCGCTGCCTACACCTGCGATCAAATAGTCTGGTTCTAGCAGTTGCTTTTGGGCAATTAATTCGCAAGTTGAAGCATAAGAACGCCCGGTTGCGTAAACCCAACAAATTTGCGATCGCTTTGATTGCAAGCGCTGGTTTAAAACTTGAGTTGCTTCGTCATCTCCGACTAGCGTGTTGTCTAAATCTGTAACTAATAAAAATTTCATTTTGGGAATTAATCAGTACTCTGTTGTCATCAGTCATTAGTAATTAGGAATCGATCGCTTCCTAAAATAATTTTAACTATTTATAAGAATTTGTTAAACAAAATACATTTATAAGCAAGCCGATCGGTTAACATTGGCCAGATTTAATTTTTAACAAGTGGTGTGAGTGTTGTGGTGAAGAATTCAACCTCCGTTAAAGCTTTTTGGCTGTCTTTCTTGATTTCTGGTGTGACGGTGCCTTTAGGGGCGATCGCCGCAACAGCTCAAATTAAGGATACCTCAACTCCAGAAGTTGCGCTAGAAGGTAGTACCCTTCATGTGGCTAACCCAGCCTCCGCGCTGGCAGCAGTTAAGATTGAGATTCCGCAGTTAGCGGGGATAACCGCAGAGACTAACTCAGCAGTCTCACGCCCGGAACCCGAAACTGATACAGCAACAGTCTCATCCCCCGAACCCGAAACAGATACAGCAACTGTCGATCGAACTTTACCCGCAACTGATACAGCAACAGTCGATCGAACTTTACCCGCAACTGATACAGCAACAGTCGATCGAACTTTACCCGAAACTGATACAGCAACAGTCGATCGAACTTTACCCGAAACTGATACAGCAACAGTCGATCGAACTTTACCCGAAACAGATACAGCAACTGTCGATCGAACTTTACCCGAAACAGATACAGCAACTGTCGATCGTGCAGCAACAGCCCCAGAAATAACGGGGGCTATTGGCGAATCGCCCCCAGAGGAGTTAGAAATTGCCAACTCTCCTCAGTCTCAAAACGTTGCTGAAGCCAGCAAAGTTGCCGAGATCGGCAGCGAGACGGGCACCGCTGATGAGCTCAGCATACAAGAAGACGCAGCACAAGTCACCTCAGTTTCCCAACTGTCCGACGTGCGGCCGACAGATTGGGCTTTTGGCGCCTTGCAATCCCTAGTAGAAAGATACGGCTGCATTGCGGGATATCCAGACGGCACATTCCGAGGCAATCGGGCAATGACTCGCTACGAATTTGCCGCCGGATTAAATGCTTGCTTGGATCAAATTACCAAACAAATTAGCGGTTCTACTGGTAATCTAGTCAGCCGAGAAGATTTAGCATCTCTGCAAAAACTGCAAGAAGAATTTGCGGCAGAATTAGCTACATTGCGCGGTAGAGTAGATGCTTTAGAAGCTCGAACGGCCGAATTGGAAGCCAACCAATTTTCAACTACGACTAAACTAAACGGATTTGCTTGGTTTAACCTGACTGGAGCTTTTGCCGGCGATCGAGTCCGAATTGAAGCAACAAATGGAAAAGCTGCTCCGCTCGATCGAGTAGCCGGACGCGATCCTGTCACCAACAGACCCATCGTGCAGAAAGTTGACGACCCAGAAATCACTTTCAGCCAGTTAGTTTGGTTGACTCTCACTACTTCGTTTACAGGGAAAGACGAATTGATTACACAGCTAGCTGTAGGTAACGGCAATTCCCCAGCCAATCAGTATACTTCAACAGGTCTGTTCAATACCTTTGGCACTCCTTTTCTCGATCAAACTGCGGGAGCAAATCCCAATGAAGTTGTCCTGAGGGAACTTTCCTATCGGTTCCCGCTTAGCAACAGCTTGCAAGTAGTAGTCGGGCCGAGGATTAATTTCTACCGCTACTTTGACAACAATAGGTTTAACTTTTTTGTAGATGGTGCCAGCAGCTTTAATTCTAACAACAGCCCCTTGTTAAGCGCTACCAGACGCGGTGCCGGTGCTTTGGCTTTGTGGGATATCGGCCGCGCATTGAGACTGCGTTTTGGCTATTTGGGCGAGAGTACGGAATTTTTGCCCACTTCCGTGTTTAATTCCGCATCCAATCCGTCTCAAGGCTTGTTTGGGGGCACGAATACGACTACAGCAGAATTAACATTCAGTCCGAGCGATCGGGCTAATTTGCGCTTTCTGTACAGCCGTTCCAACATCCAGCAAATAGGCGGCTTAATTGGATCTCCTAACAGCAAGCCGTTAAACGGTGTGGCAGATGACGGTTTCGGCGGCCGCCTGGGCAATGCGACTGCGAATACTTATAGTTTCAATTTCGATTGGTTAGTCACTCGCCGCTTTGGTCTTTTCGGCCGCTACGGCTACGCCGAAACCAATATATTTCCCAAGACTAACCGACCTGACGGCACGATCAAAAATCAATCTTATCAGTTAGGACTTGCATTTCCCGATTTGTTCAAAGAAGGAGCTTTGCTTACGGTGTCATTTTTAGTACCTTTTGACTTTACTGGCGGTCGGAGGTTTCTGGTTTCTGGCGGAGGGAATGGCGGCACGCAGTACGAAATGGAGGCAACTTATTATTTGCCTCTCACCGACCATATTTCGATCGTGCCCGCATTTTATGCGATCGGCAACGCCAATAATTTCGATAACAACCCGACAATTTTTGTGGGCAATTTGCGGACGCAGTTTAGTTTTTAACTAAATTAGGGCTGACTCGAACATAATTATATAGCAATCCTCAATGAGTCATAAATTTTTTACCCCATCCCAACCCTCCCCGAACCCGCGGGGAGGGAGTAAGAAATTCACAAATGATTTAGGATTGCTATAGTATTTTTCAGTTGAGTCAGGTACACATTAATAATGGGTAAAGGGGTGCTGAGTGTAGATTACCTGACTCAGTTGAAAACTGCTATATGTAAGGTACGCCTGAAAAACCTTACCGCGTTAGGGTAGGGTGTCATAAGCTGTGTTGCATCTAGATTGCCTATGGTATTAGAGAGGGAGAGGGGGTGAAGGGGAGAGGGGGAGAGGATTTGACGATTTTTGATCGGGACTCGAAATATACAATTTAAATGCACAACAGCTTATCAATTCCGGTTGCATCGTCGGGCGTCAAATCCAGTCAACAGTCAACAATCACGGATAGTGGAACCGAAATTGATAGAATTCATCTGCGTTAATTTGTGTTTATCTGCCTGTATCTGCGGTTAAAAAAAGAGCAGTTATTAACCGCAGATGACAATGGATTGACGCTGATGCACGCAGATGAATAGAAGAGACATAGGAATAATTCCGATGCTAACAGAATAGATAGTGCCACCAAAATTGATAGAATTCATCTGCGTTAATCTGTGTTTATCTGCCCTCATCTGCGGTAAAAAAAAAAAAGAATTTCTCGGATCGCAGATGACAAGGGATTGACGCTGATTCACGCCCTTGTCGAGAAGAGAGACCTGATTAGCGCCGTCCTGACGTCAACGAATTGGAATTTCGATGATAAATTCAGTGCCTTGACCGGGTTCCGAGAGGCACTGCAATTTGCCGTTGTGTTTTTCAACGACAATTTGGTGCGAAATTGATAAACCCAAACCTGTGCCTTTGCCTACGGGTTTCGTGGTAAAAAACGGGTCAAACAAACGCACGATCTGATCTTGGGAAATGCCCGAACCGTTGTCTTTAATCCGAATGCAAATGCGCTTGTCATCAATCGTTTCTGTGTGAATCGTAATAGTAGGACAGGTAGAATTTTCGGTGTCTTGTGCTTGGCTGCTGCTTTCTTCCAAGGCGTCGATCGCATTTGCCAATACATTCATAAATACCTGGTTTAACAGTCCGGGATGACAGTTTATTTCCGGCAGATCTCCGTATTCTTTAATCACTTTAATGCCCTGCCAGTTGGCCTTGGCTTTCAGCCTGCTGTTCAACATTAACAAGGTACTTTCTAAACCTTCGTGAATGTCGGCAGTCTTGATTTTCGCTTCGTCAGCCCGCGAGAAATTGCGCAGAGTTTGAATAATTTCTACAATTCGCTCGCATCCTGTATGCATCGAATTGAGCAATTTTGGCAGGTCTTCTGCTAGAAATTCTAAGTCTATATCATCGGCTTGTTGCTGAATTTTTGCTGGGGAATTTGGGTACTCTTCTCGATAGGCTTGCACGATTTCTAACAAGTCGAGAACGTAGCCTCGGACGTGGCAGAGGTTGCCAGCGACAAAGCCAACTGGGTTGTTAATTTCGTGGGCAATTCCTGCTAGCACCTGTCCGAGGGAAGACATTTTTTCGGTTTGTACTAACTGCATTTGAGTTTGCTGCAATTCGTGCAAAGCTGTTTGCAGTTCTTGGGATTTTTGGTGGTCGCGAGCGGCGGCGGCGGCCCGTTCTTCCTCGACTCCGATCGCCCCAGCAATAATTCCGATCAGCTTGCAGTCGGCTTCTGTGGGCGCGATCGGGTCGGTGTAGAGAACGCACATCGCACCCACGTAATTGTCGCCCTGGCGCACTGCTTGTCCCAGATAGCTTCGCAGTTGGTAGCGGATGACAGCGGGATCGATTTGGCCGTAGATCGTGTTGTGCAAGTCAGGAATGGCGACAGCCCGATCGCTTCCTTTCCTGCATACGTCGGTGCAGATGTGGCCCTCGGCGCCATCGACCAGCGGGTAGTCCGGCGGCACTTGCCAAGTCCCGATCGCGCGCAGCAGCCCGTCACCGACGCGGCTGTAGATGGCGCAGCTTCCCTCCAAAAGCTCGCCTGCTAAAGATGTCAGGCGCTGGATGTTGTCAGCGGCCTCGGTGGTGAATCCCAAAAAGCACTCGTTGATTTTGCTGAGGCGGTACTCTGCTTGCCTGCGCGCCGTCATGTCGCGGGAGTTGAGCACAATTCCGTTCACAGCGGGGTCTGCTAGCAAGTTGATGCCGACGCCTTCGAGAAAAGACCAAGAACCGTCAGCGCGCCGGAACCGACCTTCTACGGCGATCGGAGCGCCTGGATTTGCGATCAGTTTTTCGAGGTAGGATATCACCGAGGCAAGGTCGTCAGGGTGGATGAAATCGAGGACCATTTGACTAGCGAGTTCCTCGGGTTCGTAGCCCAAAACTCTTTTTACAGAAGGGCTTTCGTAAACAATGCCACCGCTTTCGTCGAGAATAGTAATGATGTCGGAACTGTTGAGAATCAGCGATCGCCACTTAGCCTCATTTTGCAATAAAGCTAACTGGGCTTGTTTGCGGTCGGTAATATCCTCTACCATTTCCAAAATAAACTGTGGCGTTCCCTGACTGCTGTCGATGACAGAGGCGCTGAGGCGTGCCCACCTGATGCTGCCGTCTTGGCGGAGGTAGCGCTTCTCGATTTGGTAAGCTTCGCACGATCCCGCGGCCAACTGTTGGCGCAACTCGCGATCGGCTTGTACGTCTTCCGGGTGCGCGCATTCCTCGAGGTCCATACCCCGCAGTTGGGCTTGCGAGAGCCCCAGCATAGCTTGAAATGCCGGATTAGTGGCGATCGCCATACCTTCGAGGGTAGCGACTACCATGCCGATCGCAGCGCGTTCAAAAATTGCCCGAAACCGCTGTTCGCTGTCTCGCAAAGCTGCATCCGCTTCCACTTCCTGGGTGATGTCCCGCCCCGCGACTGCCAAACCTTTGCGCGAACCGTCGGGGTTGAACAGCGGCACTTTCCGCACTTCAAACAAATTGCTGCCGCCTGTGGGCAAGGGGACACTTTGGCGGCTGGAGGTGAGAGTGCCTTCTTGCCAGGTTGTTTCGTCGGTTTCCTGCCAAGTTAGCAGGATTTTTCTGACTCTCGGATCCGCGGCGGCAGCGAGTTCGGCAGTAGTTTTGCCCTGGTAGTCTGCTGTTTCCCAGCCCAAAAGTTTGAGGGCGTAGTCGTTGGCAATCAGCCAGCGCCCCTCGCTGTCTGTGAGGTTGATCGCGTCGGGCACGGCGTCGATCGCGGTTTTCAGCCAGTATTCTTGATTTCGCAGGGCTGCTTCGGCTTCTTTGCGGGCGGCGATTTCGGCGACAGTTCCTTCGTAGTAAAGGAGTTCGCCGCCTTCGCCGCGGACTTCGCGCACGTTTTCCGAGATCCAGGTAGTGCTGCCGTCTTTGCGGCGGACGCAGGACTCAAACTCTTTCAGGGAGCCACTTTTGCTGATTTCTGCAATGAAGCAAGCGCGGCGGGCGCGATCGGCGTAAAGGTTTTTTGCCGAACATTTTGCGATCAGTTCTGATGGGGAATCGTAGCCGTACATTCGGGCGAGTGCCTGGTTGGCGCTGAGGTAGCGCCCGTCTGGGGTGGTTTGAAATATGCCTTCGGTGGCGTTTTCAAAGATGCTGCGGTATTTTGCCTCGGCTTGTTTGAGGGCTTCTTCTGCTTGGAAGCGATCCGTGATATCAGATTGGACGCCGATGAAGTGGGTGACTATCCCGCTGCTGTCGCGCACGGGCGAGATGGCGAGTTCGTTCCAGAAGGCGGTGCCGTCTTTGCGGTAGTTTTTCAGAACTACTTTGCAGTCCTGTTGTTCTTTCATGGCCGCGCGGATTTGCTCGACGGCAGCGCCATCGGTATCCGGGCCTTGCAGGAAGCGGCAGTTCTGCCCGATTATTTCGCTCCGATCGTAGCCTGTAATCCGCTCGAAAGCCAGGTTGCAGTAGACTATGGGCTTGTCCGGCCGGGTAGCGTCCGCGATCGCGATGCCGTTGGTGATAGCTGCCAGCGCGCGATCGTACAGCCGGAATACTTCTTCTATTAAATTCGGTGCATTGCCACCAGTGCGAGTCGGCGATAGCGTTTCAGAAGGAATGCTTATATCGATCTGCATGAGTTTCTATAGATTGAGTTTATTTTCGATCCAGACTGGCAGCAGACCCTAGATTTTAACAGAATTGCCCTGTTTTGCCAAGGCAGAAGTTAGAAGGCTATCATGCAGAATTTTTGCTGTAAATTCTACCTAAAAAAAATCTGACCTCCATCATTTTTTTTTCCTTCTGCCTTGTGCCTTGTGCCTTGTGCCTTCAAATGAATCCTAACTGTTAATTTATAATAGTTGTAGTCGCAATAACTCTATCTTTGGTATGGTTTACTTTGCCGGGTTTAGGCGGCTTACAGGTTCGCGCATTTATTTTTTCACTTAAATCAAAATTATAGAGCGTCCGGCTCTCTTGAAAAAATTTTAATTAAAGACTTTTGAGTTAAATGATTCAAACTTTTCTAAAAAAAAGCGATAAAAAATTAATTTTTAACGAGCGCAGCAAGTTCGGAAATATCGTCGATCGCGAAAGTCGGTTCTAGGGCGAGACACTGAGCGCGATCGCCATATCCGTAAGCCGCCCAACAAACATCTATCCCAGCATTTTTAGCAAACAGCAAATCAACCGCTGTATCGCCAACCATTAAAACTTGACTGTTATCCAATTCCGGGAACAGCGGTTTAATAATCGAGTGAAAAACAGCCGGATTTGGTTTCGGGATTATTTGTCCGTTATCTCCTAAAATTAAATCAAAAAAACTGTGAATTTTCAATTTTATTAGTAACAAATTAACAAAACTAACCTGTTTGTTGCTGAAAACTCCCAGGCTCAATCCCGACTTGCTCGCCAACTGCAAGATTTGCTTTGTCCCGGGAAATAAATCTACCTGCTTTTCACCTTCAGTCCGATAATAAGAGCGGTAAGTTTCAACCCATTCGGGAATGGCGCTTTCCTCGATCGCCGGATGCAGGATTTTAAAAGTATTTGGTAAATTGATGCCGATCGTACCTATAATAGTATCAGCAGCCGGCGGGATAATATTGAAATTTTCAAAAGTTTTGGTAAAGCAATATATAATAGCTTTGTGAGTAATGGCCAAAGTGCCGTCGAAGTCAAAAATAATTAACTTGTACTGACTCATATTCCTGAAAATTTTCTAGATAGCAACCCGAGGTTTTCCATGACATAATAGCATTATTAATCTGTAAATCACCAATAATAAGTATAATTTTTCAACATTCAAGAGGTCAACATGAGTGTCACCGAAAAACCAGAAATTCTAGCAACAGATTTCCCAGACCACACTCAATTACCAGACTCCGACGGTACTTTTGTGAAAAACTTTCAAGAACATCCTCAAAGCATCCTGTTAACAACATCAATTAGACCGATTTTAGACCAAGTTCATCCCGACGGGCAATACTGCATCGGTCAAGATTCCGGTATTTATTGGCGAGTGGCCGGGCCCCCGGAACCCCCAGAAAGAGGAGCCGAAGCACCTGATTGGTTTTACGTGCCCGACGTACCGCCAACTCTTGACGGCAATCTTCGCCGATCCTATGTAATGTGGCGGGAATTAATACCGCCTCTGATTGTACTTGAATTTGTTTCTGGCGATGGCAGTGAAGAAAGAGATAGGACTCCTCGCCAGGGCAAATTCTGGATTTACGAGCGCATAATTAGACCTGCTTTTTACGGCATTTATGAAGTCAAAAAGGCACAAGTTGAAGTGTATCATTTGGTAGAGGACCGCTTCGAGTTAGTCCCACACAATCAGCGCGGACATTACCCGATCGCACAAATAGGAGTGGAATTAGGCATTTGGCAAGGGGTTTATCAGGGCGTAGAGCTGCCTTGGCTGCGCTGGTGGGATGCTTCCGGGAATTTGCTGCTGGCGGCCGAGGAACGGGCAGAACAAGCCGAATTGGCGGCAGAAAGAGAACGACAAAGGCGCATAGAAGCTGAGTTGCGAATTCAAGCTTTAGAAGCGCGTTTGCGAGAGTTAGAAGGCGAGTAATTCGATTTTAGATTTTAGATTTTAGATTTTAGATTGGGGATGACTGATGATTATCGGGGTTGGGATATTTATAAGTCATTGGCAATTATTCAATTCTTCAATCAAAAATCTAAATTCCCCTCAGTTGCAGGTTCCGGTAGGGACACGGCTATTCACTGTCCCTAGGACATGTGCTGTAAAAACCCGATCGGCTAGCAGCCTCCTCAGAAACGATATAAACATTCATCGGTTCTCAGCGAAAATTTGCGTATATTAGCTTAAGTATTGCATTACTTTTTGTGTAAGTCCTATGGCACTAATTGTTCAGAAATATGGCGGAACTTCGGTTGGTACAGTCTCGCGCATTTTGGAAGTAGCCCGACGAGTTGTAAAAACAGCACAGCTCGGCAACTCTCTCGTTGTCGTACTTTCGGCGATGGGGAAAACCACCGACGGTTTAGTTAAACTCGCCAAGGAAATTTCCCCAAATCCCAACAAGCGGGAAATGGATATGTTGCTTTCCACTGGGGAACAAGTCTCGATCGCACTTTTGAGCATGGCATTGCAGGAAATGGGACAGCCCGCAATTTCCCTCACCGGCGCCCAAGTTGGCATTGTCACCGAAGCCGCCCACACCCGCGCCCGGATTTTGCGAATCGACCCTTTGAGGCTCGAAACCCAGTTAAAAAGCGGTAAAGTCGTTGTGGTTGCGGGTTTCCAAGGTATCGCCGATGCCGGAGAATTGGAAATTACCACCTTGGGGCGTGGCGGTTCCGACACAACAGCAGTTGCCCTCGCCGCAGCGCTGCGGGCCGACAGGTGCGAAATTTATACCGACGTGCCCGGAATTTTGACTACAGATCCGCGCTTGGTTGCCGACGCCCAATTGATGGACGAAATCACTTGCGACGAAATGCTGGAATTGGCTAGTTTGGGCGCAAAAGTCCTGCACCCGCGCGCGGTAGAAATTGCCAAGAATTACGGCGTGCCGCTGGTAGTGCTTTCTAGCTGGAGTGACGCCCCCGGTACGCGGGTAGTGTCCCCACCCCCGCAACCTCGGCCTTTGGAGGGCTTGGAGCTCGCAAAAGCGGTGGATGCGGTGGAATTTGACTTAGATCAGGCGGGGGTGTCGCTACTGCGTTTGCCCGATCGCCCGGGAGTAGCAGCGCGGTTATTCGGTGCGATCGCCCAACAAAACCTCGATGTAGACTTAATTATCCAGTCAATTCACGAAGGAAATACTAACGATATTGCCTTCACCGTCACGCGAAAATCTCTCCAACAAGCCACCGCCGTTGCAGATGCAATTATTCCCACCCTCGGCAAAAATTCTCGCCCAGAATTGGGAGAACCAGAAGTGAAAGCAGAAGAGCGGCCCATAGCTAAAGTTAGCATTGCGGGTGCGGGAATGATCGGTCGTCCGAGGGTAGCGGCGCAGATGTTTAAGACTTTAGCGGATGCGGGAATTAACATTCAAATGATTTCTACATCCGAGGTGAAAGTTAGTTGTGCGATCGATGCCGAAGATTGCGATCGGGCCGTTGCCGAACTCTGCAAAGCATTTAATGTCGCCAACTCCCCTATACGGCTGCATTCATCATCCCAAAAACCCCCCACCGTCCGCGCCGTTGCGTTGGATCTCAATCAAGCGCGTCTAGCAATTCGCCAATTGCCCGATCGACCCGGAGTAGCAGCAAAACTGTTCGGACTTTTAGCCGAAGAAAATATCAGCGTAGACACGATCATTCAGTCGCAGCGCTGCCACAATATCGACGGCATATTAACTCGCGACATTGCATTTACCGTAGCACAAATTGACGCCGAAGCTGCTAAAAATACCCTCCAAAAAGCCGCCCCAGAATTCGGATGGGGCGAAGTAGCAGTCGATACAGAAGTTGCCAAAGTTAGCGTTGTCGGTTCCGGGATGGTAGCCAATCCGGGAGTAGCCGCAAGGATGTTTGAAGCGCTTGCCCGGCAGCAAATTAACATTCAAATGATTGCAACTTCCGAGATTAAAATTAGCTGCGTTGTGGATGAGGAACAAGGCGTAACTGCTTTGAAGGCAATTCATGCAGCCTTTGAACTTGCCGGCACTGAAAAAATCCAAGTTCCCGCCTAATACTTGTTGGTAGTAAGGATGAAGAGTCCTAATAATGTAGGGTGGGCAAGCCCCACCTTACCGAATTGCACAGCATTAGGCTGTGTTAGCCTAAAATGAGCGATCGACTTAAGGAATTTAATCTTATGACTGTAGCAAAGGAACAGATTACTGATAGCAGTAGCAATAGCGGTTTATTGAATTTCCGAATCACGGTCGAACGTCCGATCCAACTTTTAGATTTAGAAGAAGAGGATGAGTAGGGAATTTTAAGACCAACTGAGTATGCTTTTAGGACAGCGATGAAATTTGTTCTTGAGGTCTACGATAGCATGGGAAACAGTTTTTCAAAATCTCTACGGGTACAGATGACCGAGGCAGTATTAAACTTGCTTGGCAAAATATAAATGGCGATCGGAAAGTACGCTTATTCTGCCCGCACTCTTCTGATGAGAAAGCTTACATTTATCATATGAGTGGGGAATATGGCTCGAAAGAATTACTTCAGCGGTAATATTAGTCGATCGGCTAAAGTGGTTTAATGAAGGATGAACGATAAATACTCTCGGAGTGTATCAGAGTTTGATAAATTACCGGACCATACTATAGCACCATCTACTCAACACCCAGTTTTTCAATTAATTCATTCCACTTGAGCTTGTGAACAAGCTGCAATTCTGTATCAATACCGACCAGAGTAGAGTAATTACTCACAAATATTTCTAAGGAAATCAATCTTAAGTAATATTGAATGGTGGGAATTACTCCATTAATTATTATTTGACAGCCATGCTCTTCTCTAACTTGAGATATTATGTTGTTTATTTCTTGAAGTTCAGAGACTTTAATATCCTTACACGAAAGTATATAGTATCTTTTCGGATTAAACCTGATAATTTTTTCATAAGCTACTCGCACAATTGTTAAGTCAATTTCCCGATCGAGCTTTACTTCAATAGCTTCACAGATTTGCCCTTGTTCGTCAAATATTTCTATGTCGCCTGAACTTCTTGAAGTCAAGTCAGATGCTGTGTGACTGCCTAAAGGTGCTAAAATACAGTTTTCATATCTTTTAACTTCGTCCAAGAGAGACTTATACATGGCATAGATAGCTAGAACAGGCAACTTTGAGCCACCGCGAACTTTGTATTTAGTAGAAAAATGCTCCTCCAGGCAAGAAACTATACTCAGTATGTTCAGAGTGTCAGGATTAACTAATTTGGCTACGTTTACAATATTTTTAGCTTGTACTTCAATAACTTTATTCAATATCAATCGCAGCACCTTATCTACCTGTTCAGGTCTGCTTTGAATATAATCAATTATACTTAAAAATGCTTTTTTTACTGCCTTGTTGCTTATTTTGCCCTGGTAGTCTAAATTGTACGGGTACGGTTGTTCTAAAGACCTGGTGAGCCAACCGCTTTCAGCCATAGATGGAAGTCCCAGTTCTTTTAATGTAGGTGTAATATATAGAGTGTCAATAGTTCTTCCCGAAAAACCACCCTCCATACTACTCTGATGTTTTCTGATGTCCTGTTCAGGGGATAAAGACTTGTGAGTTAGAAGAGTAACCAACACGGTATAAACGCCCTTTTGTTTGTATGCTTGTTCACCAATTAGTAAAATATATCCAAGGTATTGTTGAGGAATATCCTTGATATCAGCAATTGAAAAGGACAAGCTGTATATATTCTTCAGTTTTTCTTTGTGGTTCATTTGGCTCATTTGACAATAAATTTTGACTTAATATTTCTTTGGCGATCGCCTCCACCACCGGTACACAAACCGAATTCCCAATTTGCTTGTAACTTTCCCCCGCACTCGGATAACTTTTAAAATCCTCAGGAAAACCCATAAGACGGTAACATTCCTTCAGCGTCAACTTTCTCACCATATCTTGCTCAGGAATGTAGATAAAAAACCTGCCAGATGTTTCTTGCGAAGGAATTGTTGGATGCACTCCATCTACCGAATAAATGCGATTAGGCTGTCTGTGAACTCTCGATAAATGTTCTGTATTCGGCCTCACGCCAGTTTTCCAAGTACCTTTATTTCTGTAACCTACAAACAAAAGTCCCGAATCTTGCTTTCTCGGAGACTCAATTAAAGTATACTCGGATTTATCCAATATTTCAAAATCCCCTGTCTTGTCTAGAAATTCCCTGAGTTTTGGAGTCAACTGGGTTTTAAGCCGAGAAAACTTGAAGGGTTTACCTTTAGTTGCAATAATAAATATTCTTTCACGATGTTGAGGAATTCCAAAGTCTTTAGCATTCAGCATTTTGTAACTCACGCTGTATCCCAAATCTTCAAGACTGGCAATAATTACTTTTAAGGTATTTCCCTTATCGTGATGGATTAAGTGCTTAACATTTTCGAGAACGATAACTTTAGGCTGCTTGATTTTGATAATTTTACAAATATCGAAAAATAGCGTGCCTCTAGTATCTTCAAAACCGAGCTTTTTGCCGCAGATGCTAAAAGGTTGGCACGGAAACCCGGCCACTAAAATATCAAAGTCTGCTAAATCGGCGGGATTGATGTTACTGATGTCGGCAAAAGGAACCTCACCGAAATTTACTGTGTAAACTTCTCGGCATTTGCTGTTAATTTCGCAGGAAAAAACGCATTCAAAGCCAATTTTTTCAAAACCTTGTCTGAAACCTCCTATTCCCGAAAACAAATCTATAAATCTCATCTACAACTTAATCCCAAATATTCTTCAACCCCATGATAACATATTTTGTTTCTCTCTCTTCTTTGACTCTGCGTTCTCTGCGTTCTCTGCGGTTCATTCTATCAATTTCAACAAGTGTTGCTACAGTCCTCAATCTTATACCAATCATTAAAAGTCGCAGAAGCCCTCGCCGGACTTAGCCTGGGCCGTGTCCCCACAGAGATCGCGTAGAATGTCGATCGCCCGAAACTTTCCCCCGCATTCAACCAACCAACCTGCCAAACTTGTCCCGCAGCCGACTAAACTAGAAATAGCAGAACAAAATACAGCTATTGTTTACTTCGTTTTACCAACCATGAGTCAAACCTTGGAAAACCTCACCGCAATCGATGACAAGCTATCCAAACGCCACATCGACCTCGATCCGGGCGGCTACTTCATCATCTATCTCGATCGCGAAACCAGCTTAATCTGTGCCAAACATTTTACCAACATCATCGACGATCGAGGCCTCGCCGTCGATCCCGAAACTGGTAAACCCATCCCCGCCCGCGGCAAAGTAGAACGCACCCAATCCACACTTTTTACCGGCAGAACCGCCAAAGAACTTTGTGTCAAAATCCTAGAAGAAACCCGCCCCAGCCCGGTGACAATGTTAGATCACGCGGCTTATCTGGGACGGGAATTTGTACGGGCAGAGATTGCATTGTTGAGCGATCGAGAATACGTTCAAGATTAGTGCAGCCCTGCCCTATTTTCTTGACAAAACGGCAACCGATCGGATGCAAGCAGCACCGATTACGAAAAACCTTGATACCAGAAATAAGTCACCATCGGAATCACTGTCGCCAATACCAACAGCACAACCACAACAACTGTGGCATTGCCTTGGTCTGTTTCTTCAGCTTTTTTAAACGTGCCTTCAACTTGAATGTTGTCAACAACTTCAGGAGCACCCGGATCCGGTTCGCCCGACAAAACAGTTGCAATGCGCGTACTTGCAGCCGCAAATGCCTCGTTGTATTTATTGCCTTCCCGCAGCGGCACTTGCACGGTTTCCCCAGCCACACTCTGGGCAATTTCATCGGTTAGCAGGGATTTCACCCCTTCCCCGGTCCGAATTGCCGCACTGTTGGTAACAGTGTCGAGAACGAGTAAAATTTGGTTAGCCTGGTCTTCTTTTGCGGGAAACCACTGTTCAAACAGTTGGTCGGTGAAAGTGGCAGTCGTTTCGCCGTAGTCTAAGCGGTGGAAGGTGACAAACCTGACTTGTTTCCCTGTTTGGTTTTCCAGGTTGTCGAGCACGCTGCTGATATTGCTTTCGCTGCTGCGGCTGAGCACGTCGCCTTTGTCGAACACCCAAGTTCGATCGCCCGCCGACAACACCGGCATTTCGTACACGCCAGTCGCCAATGCCGGCAATACCGCCATCTGGGATGCGATTAGGGCGATCGCGATCGCCGCCGCCAAAGGTTGGAGATATTTTCTCCAGCTAAGTAATTGCTTCGGGAGTCTAGTCATGAGGTTAACCGTAAAACTGACTTTTTTCCAAAAATACTATAGAAACCCCCGTAAAATTCATTTTATGCAGGGCAATATTTACAATTAGCCCGCCCGTGGAACTCCCCGCCCGATTATTTTAGGATTCTAACTATGGAACCAGCAGACACTTATAAAGGTTGGATTATTCAATCTCAGAAAGTCTTCTACGTCGAGGTTTGGGATAGCCGCGGCAACCGCCACGTCGCCGTCCAAAATGCCAAGACAGAGGAGGAAGCTTTGGAATTGGCCAAAAAGTGGATTGACAAATATGAGTCAAAACCCGGAAGAATGTCGATCGACGTACCCCATCCTTTCGGAGACATGATCGATATGCCATTTTAACTCACTTGACTGTTAACTGTTAACTGTTGACTGTTGACTGTTAACTGTTGACTGTTAACTGTTGACTAATGACTAATGACTAATGACTAATGACTAATGACTGTTAACATTACAGCTTTTAGGGTGCTCTGCTAGAGACAAAACACGAGAAATGAGGGGAAGGGACGCACCCAAAGACTGTGCCTGTTGCGTCCCGGAGTACATTTGTCATGAGATACAATTACGAAATTCCTCGCAATTTCCGCGTATTTTCTACCAAACTCCGAGCAAATTCGTCGAACCTTTCAGACAGTTTTTCATCCAACAATTTACCATCAGGACTAAAAGCTTTCCAAGCTTGTCCGATCGCAATTTGTTCGGGAATTACCCAAGCGTGCACCCATCTCAAAATCACGCGCAAATCGTTGAGTGCGTTGCTGTTAACTTGCCCTCCCAAAACGCTAATCGCACCCGCAACCTTCCCGTCCAAATGCTCAAAACTCATCAAATCCAGGGCATTCTTGAGAGCACCGCTGACGCTACCGTGATACTCCGGCGTTGCCAAAATCAAGCCGTCGGCTTGCTTAACCGCATTCTGCAGCTTGTCCACATCCGGGTAATCGATATAATTATCCTCGCCGTCGCAGAAGGGCAGCTTGAGCGATCGCAAATCGAATATTTCCACTTCCGCGCCTAGGGCCTCGGCCCGTTCTGCTACCACCTTCAACGCTAACTGGCTGTAAGACCCAGCCCGCAAACTTCCACCAATGCCGACAATTTTTACCATAAAACTTAAAAACAATAACTGCTCGACTAAAACGTACTCATTACGACTATGATTAAGATAGCAAGTTCGATCGGCACCTGTCAAGTAAACTACTCCACGCATAGAAGGCGCGGGCTTTCAGTAGTCCCGCGGGTCTGCAATGCTGCAAAACAATACCGAACCTCCGAGCGAATTTAGTGCCCCTCCAAGAACAGAAATATTCATCGCACCATTCAAATCTGAATCACCAGGGCAGCCCCAATGCCCACTTTTAAAGCTCTTACTACTTCTGTAGGATTTACCGCTAACAGGGTGACAACTCCCACCGTCAACCGCTAAAAGCGGTCTGACGGGGCCTTCTCAAATTCACAAATGAGAGTTCTTGTCTCACAGGCTGTCTGCTGACTAAGCCTCCACAAGCAGCAAACGGTTGTCCTACCGTCCGTTTAAGTATGTTCAGTGAAGCGTTTAAATCTCTGTCCAAACAAACCGAACAATTGGGGCAATTATGAATACGAACAGACAGGTCTTTAACAACTATTTCTTCACAATTAAAACAATCACTACTAGTGCCTTTAGCATCTACTTCTTGGGTATGCTTACCGCGTCTTACCGCTACTGCTTGCAATATATTCAAGAACGTCCGCCATGCAACATCGAGTATTGATTTAGCTAATCTGGTTCTAGCTAGACCCTTGATATTCAATTTCTCGAATCCAATCAGATCGTAAGTTGTACATAAATAATGAGCTACAGAATAATGAAAATCTTTGCGTTGACGGGCAACATGCAGATGCAACCTAGCAACTTTATTCGCTTGTTTTTGATAGTTGTTAGACCCCTTGGACTGTCTGGCTAACTTGCGTTGTCTCCGTGCTAGAACAGCTTGAGCCTTGCGGTAAGCTGTGTTGCATCTAGATTGCCTATGGTATTAGAGAGGGAGAGGGGGTGAAGGGGAGAGGGGGAGAGGATTTGACGATTTTTGATCGGGACTCGAAATATACAATTTAAATGCACAACAGCTTAGAACTGAGGAACGGCAATTGCTTCAGCGTCACTAGTAGTTAGAAACTTTTCTAATCCAACATCAATTCCCACCGCCGATTTAATTTTATCAACAGGTAAGGAAGTCGGTACTGTGTTATCTTCAAGTGCGAAACTTACATACCAACCATCAGCTTTGCTAACGATTGTTGCTTGTTTAATATCGAAACCGTCGGGTATCGGACGGTGCAAGATTACGGGGATTTCACCAATTTTAGATAGCTTTAAAGTGCTACTAGTTAAGTGCGCTCCGGCTTTGGCAGAATTGACTCTGGTCCATGTAATCGAACAAATATCACCCTATTTCTTAAACCTGGGTTGACCGCCTCTCTTACCGCTTTTATCGGGGACTAACCATTGTTTCCAAGCCTTATCCAACCGCATTAAATTTTGCTGTTTGCAGTCAGCACAAATATCTTTATAGTCAGGAAATAATGATTTTATTTCCTTTAAATTGGCAGCTTGTCAATAGTAATCAACTCGTGCAGTCATCTCACCAATTGGCTCACTTATCAGACTGCATCTATCGATTGAAGAGCGGGTGCGACGAAGGTAATCTAATCTTTGTCCAAGAGGATAGTTCCAATGCCGACGCAACAATTCACCCGAGTGGCTCAAAGTCGCCGCCTGTTCTTGGTTTGGTTGCAATCGGTACTGATAAGTGAGTAAGCTGTGTTGCATCTAGATTGCCTATGGTATTAGAGAGGGAGAGGGGGTGAAGGGGAGAGGGGGAGAGGATTTGACGATTTTTGATCGGGACTCGAAATATACAATTTAAATGCACAACAGCTTAGCATAGGATTATATCATGCTTAGTGCTATGAGCTATAACAAAGGCTACCGTTGCGTATATTCGCTTAATATTCACAAGCGTGCTAGTGACAAAGTACCGAAAAAAGGTCATCAACCAAGAAATTCTTTCATAGGCTGCATGAAATCCTTGCCAGCAATGCGTGAAAAGTGGGCTAGCAAGTTAACAGATTTCAACGGTGAACCAGACCGCGTTCACAAGCGTCATTGACTTCCCGCCAGATGTCGAGAAAAGCGACGCTTGTCAACAACCTTAAAACCATTTCAAGTCTATTAATTCGCAAGGAATTTGCTGATATTGTTAACCTGATTTACAGTAAACCAGCGTTCTGGACGGGTGCCTATTTCGTTGCCAGTTGTGGCGGCGTTACGGTTGAACAAGTTAGAAAATATGTCGAAAACCGGAGTGAGATCGCAGAGTAATTGTCGGTTCGTCACCCACTCCACTCACTCTTTGAGCTGTCAAAGTTGTTCGGGGGTGGGATTCCTCACCGACCTGCTATCCCCCTCGCCACCAACCGCGTCTAGCGGTCTGGTGGGAGTACCCCGCAGTTTAGATGGGTAGGGACGGGTGAGAGCTCCCGGGCCCGCTCAGCGAAAACAGGCTCGGATCGTTGACGACCGGCTATTTTGAGGAGTCTTTTGAGATGCCAGCCAGAGATCGACCCATTCAACACCCGCCCTCTTGTTAAAATAAATAAAGGTAGCAAACCAAAAGCGGTCAATCTTGGCACTCTTCAACCTTGGGCAAAGCAATATGAAAAATTCTTGGAAACAGGCATGGCTGGGGCATCTAGCTGTAAACAAAGACAAATCGATCCCGCAGAATCCTAAAAAATCAATTCCAGGACGGAATCTTTGGCGCATCCTGGGCAGTTTGGTGATTTCTCAAGGAATATTGCTCTCGACCCCGGTTTTTGCCGAGAGCACGCCAAAGACCATGAGTTACAGCCAACTGATCGAGAACATAGAAAAAGGGCAAGTCACTAAAATCGAAGTAGACGAAATCCAAAGAACTGCCAAAGTTACCCTAAAAAATCAAAAAAGCGCTCCCGCCCAATCAGTTACTCTCTTCGACTACAACAACCGAGAACTGTACTCGCAAATCCGCGCCAAAAAGATTGACTTTGAAGTCAAACAAACAGCCGACAACGCCGCCGCAGTCAGTTTAGTAGTAAACTTGCTAGTGATTTTTGCTGTGTTGGCAGTGTTGATGGCAATCCTGCGCCGATCGACCCAATCTCAAGGAAATGCCATGAACTTCGGCAAATCCAGAGCCCGTTTCCAAATGGAAGCCAAAACCGGCGTGATGTTCGACGACGTAGCAGGCATCGAAGAAGCTAAGGAAGAACTTCAAGAAGTCGTAACCTTCCTCAAAAAGCCCGAACGCTTCAACGCCATCGGCGCCAAAATTCCCCGAGGAGTTCTGTTAATCGGGCCTCCGGGAACCGGCAAAACAATGCTGGCAAAAGCCATCGCAGGCGAAGCAGCCGTCCCCTTCTTCAGTATCTCCGGTTCGGAATTTGTCGAAATGTTTGTCGGAGTCGGCGCCTCCCGCGTCCGCGACTTGTTCCGCAAAGCTAAAGAAAATTCGCCCTGCATCGTCTTCATCGACGAAATAGACGCCGTAGGAAGGCAGCGCGGCGCTGGTATCGGCGGCGGCAACGACGAACGCGAACAAACTCTCAACCAGTTGCTGACAGAAATGGACGGCTTTGAGGGTAACAGCGGCGTGATTGTGATTGCAGCTACCAACCGCCCCGACGTGCTCGATACCGCCCTGCTGCGGCCCGGCAGGTTCGATCGGCAAGTAACGGTAGATTTGCCCAGTTACAAAGGGCGTTTAGGGATTTTGCAAGTTCACGCGCGCAACAAAAAACTCGACCCAGAAGTTGCCCTCGACACGATCGCCCGCCGCACTCCCGGCTTTTCCGGCGCCGACTTGGCAAACTTGCTCAACGAAGCAGCTATTCTCACCGCGAGGCGTCGCAAAGACACGATTACTAACTTAGAAGTTCACGACGCGATCGACCGGATCACGATCGGGCTTACGCTCAACCCGCTGCTCGACAGTAAGAAAAAGTGGATGACAGCATACCACGAAATTGGACACGCCCTAGTCGCGACAATGCTCAAAAATGCCGACCCGGTTGAAAAAGTAACGATTATTCCCCGTTCCGGCGGCATCGAAGGCTTTACTAGCTTTGTGCTTGACGACGAAATGCTCGACAGCGAAGGTTTGAGGAGTCGGGCTTTGCTGTTAAACCGAATTAAAGTAGCTTTGGGGGGACGGGCGGCGGAGGCAGAAATTTATGGCGATGCTGAAATCGACACCGGTGCCGGTAGCGATCTCAAAAAAGTTAGCAGTCTCGCGAGGGAGATGGTAACGCTTTATGGAATGTCGGATTTGGGGCCTGTGGCTTTGGAAAGTCCGAACAATGAGGTGTTTTTGGGTCAGAACTGGAATTCGCGATCGGAGTATTCCGAAGAAATGGCAATCAAGATCGATCGGCAAGTCCGGGAAATTGCCTTTGACTGCTACGAAGAAGCTCGCCGGATTATCCGCGAAAACCGCGCTTTGGTAGACAAACTTGTCGAAGCGCTGTTGGATGAAGAAACGATCGACGGCGACGAATTCCGCCAAATTGTCGAGCGGTACACCGAGTTGAGCAAAAAAGAGTTGGCCCCAACGTAAAGAGTCATTAGTCATTGGTCATGAGTTATTAGTTATTCAAGTTTGTAGTGAGGACTTTATTCCTCATTATCGAAAAAATAAGGACTTTAGTCCTTACTACAAACCAATAAAAATGACTCCTAACTAATGACTAATGACTGCTAACTAATGACCAATTAAGATTGTTGGGAGTACATTTCCCGCAATACCAAAGCCGGGTCTACCCAGCGACCCTCGTACTTCAATCCCCAGTGCAGGTGAGGACCGGTCGTGCGCCCGGTCATCCCAACTCTGGCAATTCTCGCACCGGCCGGCACAGCTTGACCCTGCCAAATTTGCAGCCCGCCTGCGCGATCGATATAATAACGCCCGCCGTTAGCTGTTTCCACCCGACCTCTGAGGTGACAGTAGATGTGTTCCCAATTTCCCGATCGCACCACCATACCAGTGCCGCACCGGCCATCTTCCCAAACTTCGACAATTTGCCCGCCCCACCAATTGCGGATATAGCTGCCTTCCGGGGCGGCCAAGTCCAAACCGTAATGAAAATCTCCGCCACGGGGGCCGAAGGCGGAACTGTAGGCTTCAAAATTTTCGACGGGAAAAGAAGCTTCTTGCCACAAATTACCCGTCGCTACTCTTCTTGGTAAGCCTGACTGAGCTTGGACCAACTGCTGCTGCAAATAAGGGCCGATCAAAACAATGCCGATCGAAAGTGCCAGCAGCAGCATCTGTCTAAGACGAAAAAAGCGTTTTCCCGTCAGCGGGCCTCTAGAGTCTTGCACGATTTTTTTCACGGCAGAAAGTTGAATGTATTTGCGGGTGTGCGTTGTCGGCCCAATTCGCTGCAAGATTGCCTTCGTCAGCTCTACGGGCCAAACGAATCAGTTGACCAACGTGTATCTTACTGCATACACAGCCGGTGTCAAGGCTTCGGGTTAAATGCTACGGGTATGCGAATGTCATTGGGTCCAGGAATTTCTGCAGCCCTTGAATTCGATCGAGCTTTTTCTTGACACTATAGTTAGTTCGGGGATTTTGGAGGCCGTCTGAAATCTCAAATTCATCAGAAAATTGGGTAGAAACCTCGTCCTTTTAGGACGGCTTTAGATTACAATATAATTGGTCAACGACCCACCCGAGACGATGGATCACACAGCCTATACGAGCGAAGTTCAGCCTTGTGCTGGCGGCGAAGCAAAATCGGTAGACCGGGAAAAGAGGATAGGGCAATGGTAAACATCCCTAGAATCAAAACTACGAAGAATTCCGTTTGGTATTCGACACGTAAAAACCGCTTTCTCTTGCGGGGTTAGTCTGTGGAGCGAACATAAGACCAAATCTCTTTTAGGGTGGAGGCAGTTGCGAAGAAGCAGAAATTCAAATCGTGAGGTTTGGGAATCCCCCTACCTTCAGGTCGGGGTGGATGTCAACACAAACATCAAGCAATGCTTACTGAAATTTTTCCTTTTAGTTTTGCCATAGACGCAACTGCGATCGCCGGTGCGTCTTTGTGGTCTTTGGCCCTCTATTGGGGCCTGTCGCCCCTCACTGAATGGGTAATCCTGCAACTCAACCGCTGGATGAATTTTGCTGAGAGATCCCTCTACACCTCGGAAGCCGAGTTTGAAAGAACCCGCGAAGCCAGAGAAGCTCAAAATGCCTTTTACGCTTCGCTGTTGAGCATTGTGCCCTTTTTGATTGCGGGCGGATTGTGCAATTGGGGCGTTGAATTTTCTCTGGGTACTGGTTGGGCGGTATCTATGGGTACGATCGCCTGTATTGGCGGCGGCGTTTACGAACTCGGCCGCCGAGACGGTCAATCTTAGGCGATTTTAGATTTTGGATTTTGGATTTTGGATTGGGATTGCTCAAGAGATTCGGGGATTTGCCAGCCTCTAAAATGGATGATAATCTCAAATCCAAAACTCCAAGTCTCAAATAAATTTGACTTTATAATGTTAATAGATTTGTGAGAGATATTTTTTTTATGAACCGCAGAGGGCGCAGAGGACACAGAGAAAGAGAAGAAAAGAGAAAGGAATAGAAGAGAATAGATGGTGTTCATATTTCTTCTAAGGCTTGCTAGACTGGTCAATCGATTTGAGATTTGAGATTTGAGATTTGAGATTTGAAGAAAGCGACCCCACTGATAAATCCGGGGGCTTGTACCCTGGCTGCTTTGGGTCATCAAACAATCTTCATAATATATTTCAACCGTAATTTGACTCAGGATGTTTGCCTAAAAGCCGCAGTTGCCGTTCAGTAGCGGTAGCGATAATTTCGGGGTTAAACTGCCACGGCCAAGGCGAAAATTTCTGCGCGATGTTGCGGTGGGAATAATGCACTTGCAGTAAGTAGCGAGTTCCATCTGTTGTCGTATTTTTGCCGCCGGAATGCCAAATTTCACTGCGGAAAAATAACACATCTCCTGCTTTGCACAAAACTGGTTCTGCGGAGTGTCCGTTCCAAGTTTCTTCCCCGCGCTGTGGTTTTCGACCAGATTTGTGACTACCAGGAATAATGTAGGTAGGACAGAGGTCTTCTGGGATGTCGCTGAGATAGAAATGGGCTGTACAAATCCATACTGGCAGTTGAAAAGTGCGATCTGCAAACACGCTTTCGGGCATGGGTACAAACACCTGATCGACGTGGACGCGCCAACCATCATAACCGGGCCCGCTTTTCCACGCAGTCATGCCGATAATATGGCACTGGCTGCCCATTAATGCTTCGGCTAACTCAATTATACCCGGTCGATCGGCATAGGAAAGCCACAGCCGATCGCGATTAAAAACGCACTTAAAATGCTGGTTCAATTCACTCCAACTGCTACCATCGAGTCCGAAGGGTTCCAGGCGATCGAGGGCTTCCCTGGTTCGGGCCACTTCGGACCGACTGAGTACACCGGGAATCAGCGCAAAACCATCTTCGCGCACCGCTTCTACCGCCCCTGCTGTGTCGAAAATATCATATGTCTTTTGCCGATAGCTGAAAACTTCGCTTAACGTGCTTGCGTTCATAATTCAAATTTGAGTAAAATTATTCACTGTTATTAAATTAACACTTCGCACAGTTTAAGAGGTGGCGCGCATGGGCGAGAAACCCGGTTTCTACGAAAATTTTGCGATTACTAACGAGAAATCTACGAATAAACCCGGTTTCATCAGTCAGCGTGCGACTGTAATAGTCATTGATGTGTAAGTCCTGTCTGGTATAATTGACACTTCTCATTTGGGGATAAATCAAATGAAATACCAACCAGAACCAACATCATTAAATCAAGCCCGCGCCGCCTTCCAAAAAATATGGGGATACGACGACTTTCGACCACCGCAAGGAGAAATAGTTAGCAGTTTATTAGCGGGAAAAGATACAATTATAATTATGCCGACAGGTGGTGGCAAATCAATCTGCTTTCAACTGCCAGCTTTGTTACAAACAGGCTTAACTTTGGTAGTTTCGCCGTTAGTCGCCTTGATGGAAAATCAAGTGCAAGAATTGCGAGCTCGCCATCTTCCCGCTTCCCTCCTCCACAGTCAATTGCCAACACCGCAGCGCCGACAAACTATGCAAGCGCTGCAACAAAACAAATTAAGATTGCTGTACCTGTCTCCTGAAACATTACTCAGTAAACCAGTTTGGGAAATTATCAGTCAGCCACACATCCAAATCAACGGTTTAATATTAGATGAAGCTCACTGCTTAGTGCAGTGGGGTGATACTTTTCGACCAGCTTACCGCCGTTTGGGAACAGTGCGGCCGGCTTTGTTGAAAGCTAAACCAGCAAATAGTAAAATTGCGATCGCAGCTTTCACCGCTACCGCCAACCCGAAAGCACAGCAGACAATTAAAAATGTCTTGCAACTGCAAAAACCCGAAGCCTTTCTGCTAAGTCCCTACCGTTCTAACCTGCACCTGCAAGTGCAGACAGTCTGGACGCCGAGAGGACGCAAGCAGCAATTATTAAATTTTATCAAAGACAGACGAAAACAAGCAGGTTTAGTCTATGTCCGCACTAGAAAAGATAGCGAAAGCTTGGCGGATTTGTTGGAATCAGCAGGTTATGAAACAGCAGCATATCATGCAGGTTTAAGTCCAGAATCACGACGAAAAATAGAAAAAGCTTGGCTGAACAATGAGCTTAAATTTGTGACTTGTACCTCAGCATTCGGTATGGGAATTAATAAGCCCGACGTTCGGTGGGTTGTTCATTTTCAAGCACCTTTGCTATTATCGGAATACATTCAGGAAATTGGTAGAGGCGGACGCGACGGCAAATCGGCGATCGCCCTGACATTGATTAGCGAACCGACGGGTTTGCTTTATCCCGAAGATAAACAAAGAGGGCAATTTTTTCAAGATAAATTGCGATCGCAATACCGAGAAGCTCAGCAATTAGCCAAAAAATTACCAGTTAAAGGTCATATAGAAGCAGTTTCCCGCGAATTTCCCGAAAGTGCGATCGCCCTTTCAATCTTGCACAGCAACGGACAATTAACATGGCAAGATCCTTTTAATTATGCGATGGACAAATCCGCACAGCAAAAAGCGGAAAAATCCAATTTTACCGCCGCTGAGGAAATGGTAAAATATTTGAAACATCGGCAGTGCAGGTGGCAATTTTTGCTGCAAGCTTTTGGGTTTGCAAATGAGGCGAAATCTATGCAGTGCGGCCACTGCGATAATTGTCGGTGAAACCAGTATCTTATATCTTGAAAGATGTAGATTGCGATTTACCGCGTTCGTGGGGGCGGGTTTACGAGATTATTGGTTTTAAGGCAATTATTATGGGTGAAACCCGCCCCTACAGGATATGTACTGCATACAAATCGATCGATTTTAAATTAGCGATTACCGATTACCATAGAAAGTAAATGATAGAAACAGACACTGCGGCACAAATTTACACAGTAGAAAATACAGAGGAATTCGATCGCAGTAATGTCAATCAGCGATTAGATATTTGGCTGTCAAACCAGATACCGGACTTATCCCGATCGCGAATCCAAACCCTCATATCACAAGGTAACGTCAAAGTCAACGACGAAACCTGCACCTCGAAAAAAATATCCGTAAAAACGGGCGATCGCATCCACCTCACTTTACCCGAAACCCAGCCCACTTCCTTGCAGCCGGAATCAATTCCCCTGGACATCCTCTACGAAGACGACAGCCTAATTATTATCAACAAACCAGCCGGATTAGTCGTCCATCCAGCCGCCGGACACCAAGACGGTACATTAGTCAACGCTCTGTTAGCGCACTGTCCCCTAGCAGAAATAGGCGGAGTTCAGCGGCCGGGAATCGTACACAGATTAGACAAAGATACAACAGGTGCGATCGCGATCGCCAAAACCGACATAGCCCACCAACACCTGCAAGCCCAACTCAAAGCCAAAACCGCCCGCCGCGAATATTTAGGCATAGTTTACGGCGTTCCCAACACCGAAACAGGCACAATAGACCTACCCATCGGCCGCCATCCCACAGACCGCAAAAAAATGGCGGTAGTACCAGTAGAAAAAGGCGGTCGCCCCGCAGTTACTCACTGGACAATGAAAGAAAGAATCGGCAACTATTGCTTAATGCACTATCAATTAGAAACCGGCCGCACCCATCAAATTCGCGTGCATACAGCGGAAATAAAACATCCGATTGTTGGCGACCCGATGTACAGTTCCAACCGTTCTATCGGCGTCAATTTAACCGGACAAGCCCTCCACGCATGGCGGCTGACATTGCAGCATCCCGTAACTGGAGAATTAATAGAGGCGATCGCACCTTTGCCCGATCAATTCAACACCCTGCTAAAAATATTGCGGTTGCGGGCTAATATTTGATAATTGGTATAGCAGTCGCCAAAGCTGTTATGACAAGTCGCCATCAGGCGTTGAGAATTTTATCTACCTTGATGGCTTTGTTCAACATTCCCTCCAGGATATTGTTTCTACCTTAACTTTTTTTAATAGCACAAGTATCCCTTAGATGCTAGTGCAAGTCGGGGATGGTACTGCTGTGTGCAAATTTGTTGATGTCCAACATATCACTGTAGCCGTTTATCTCATTTCTCCCACTTTTATCTACTCCTCTAGATGCGATCGAGTTCTTGCAACCCTGACACCAGATTGCCCAGTTCCATGACGTAAGCACCCCTAATCTTCTGTTTGTTGCTAAAACTCACCTTGCCATCGCTAAATACAACTACTGGAATGACCTTGGTTAACTTCTTAGCTTTTTTGATAGCCGTAACTTGTTTGGTAATCTGTGCCAGAAAATCTTTCTCAAAATCTCTCAATTTCCCGTCGTAAGATTGACGCTTGAGCACATCCCCCTCCAACAGAACTACGGTTGAGTGAGACTTCACATCAATGATAAAATTGACTCCTTTAGGCGATCGCAGCCACACATCGATATCGCCTACTTGCGGCAATCTTAAATTGTACTCAGCTATCCATCCAGATTCGATTAGGGACTCCAAAACTTCCTGAATCTTTTCTTCACCACAGGCCCCTTGGTCAAATCTCTGAGACGACTTCCAAAACGTTTTCCCGTCCTCAATCAACGGAAGGGCGATTAATGCCCCTATCACAAGAGCTGCAACCAGAAATAAAAATAAAGGAGCAAAAGGTGCTACCGCGTATACCAGCAGTGGCAACAACACCAACCCTGTTGCCGCACCGTACCTGTATAAGGCTTTGGTACGAAGCTGTTGAGCATGGCGACGCAATGGTTTTCCAGCACCTTCGTTATATTGCGGCTGCATAAATGCACCTATGCACTTATAGTTGACAATGAGAAAAGGTCGAATTATTTTTCTTCCTAATGACTAATGACTAATGACTAATGACTAATGACTAATGACTAATGACTAATGACTAATGACTAATGACTAAT
>NZ_JAUBTO010000060.1:0-43575 GCF_036702495.1 Microcoleus sp. C2D2
AAAGGTTTCATCCTATTTTACCTTTTTTTGTCTACCCCCTTGACAATTTGCACTTTTTCTTAACTTGTCACAAATGGGTATGGGCCATACTTTCTCTCACTAATGACTGCTGACTAATGACTAATGACTGCTGACTAATGACTAATGATTCTGAATTTTCATGCTCAAATCCAGCCAAGTCGATCGCGTAATCGGAGCACTGGTAGAAATATAGTCAACTCCGGTTTCCGCTACACTTCTAATTGTTTCTAAAGTAACATTGCCGGAAGCTTCAATTTTTACCCGATCGCTCTTTTGGCGAATTATTGCCACTGCCTGCCGCATCAAATCAAAGGACATATTATCTAACATGATAATATCGGCTTTGTGCTGCAAAGCTGTTTCTACTTCGGCGAGAGTTTCGGTTTCGACTTCGATTGTCAGCGGATAGGGGATAGAATTGCGAATTAGGGCGATCGCCTCTGCAATTCCCCCAGCCGCGGCAATGTGATTGTCTTTAATCATCACGGCGTCATCTAATCCCATCCGGTGATTGCAAGCACCGCCGACTTGAGTTGCGTATTTTTCCAACAATCTCAATCCGGGCGTTGTCTTGCGCGTATCCACTAATTGCACGGGCAAATCGGCAATTTTGTCAACATATTTCTGAGTTAATGTAGCGATGCCGCTCAAACGCATTGCCAAGTTTAATGCTACTCTTTCTCCCGTTAGCAGCGCATCGAAATTGCCGGAAATTTCGGCGATTACTTCTCCTTTTTCGCACAGTTTCCCTTCTGGTACTTGGGGGATGAAACTGAGGCTGCTGTCTAAAAGTTTAAATGTGCGATCGGCAATTGGCAATCCGGCAATGACTCCAGCTTCTTTGACAATCCATTTAGCTGTACCCTGGATGCTGTTTGCGGGAAATAAGGCCGATGTTGTGCGATCGCCCCTACCGATATCTTCTAGTAGCCAGTTGTGCAATAGGGAGTCTAAAATTATCCAAGGCGGTAATATTGCTGTCATGTTTTTGTTGGTTGTTATATCAAGTTTAGGGCGGTGGGACGCAGAAACCGGGTTTTTTACGAAAACACTGGAGTTGAGCCTTTAACGCTGGTAAAAAACCCGGTTTCTTTGGTATTTATGCGTATGTCATAAGCCAGATTTGGGATGATATCTATTAGGAACGATAGTCGATCGGGTAATTTTAGGCAAGTTGCAAAATAAGGATGGTGTCAGTGCGATCGGGGACGATTCCCTTCGGGATAGCTTCGCTTCACGGGATTTTGGTTGCGGGGGCGATTCTACTACATTAGGGCTTACGCATGGAGGTCCAGAAACCGGGTTTTTTAGCGAATCTGTGGGCCCGAACGCGTCTTTTCGTAAAAAAACCCGGTTTCGAGGAGTCGGAGTGCGTCCAGGAATCTAAATAATCGGGAATTCTGTTGCTGACTTTGGGTGTGGGTGCTTTAATGGAGTAGATGGGTTACGATCGCGGCAAGAAACCATGATACAGCCAGTCATTTTAGAAAAATTAGCAGAACTCCCTGAGTTTCTTCAGACAGAAGTGCTTCATTATATTGAGTTTTTGATCGAAAAGCAGGCTAAAAACTCAACTCAAGAAAAGCCGACAAAGCGAGGGGGACTTGGAATTTGGAAAGGTAAAATCTGGATGTCTGATGATTTTGAGGAGCCGCTTGAGAATATGAAGAAATATGTGGATGCTGAGCATTAGATTACTTTAAGGTTATTAGTGAGACGGTCAATTTCAAAAAGAGACAACAAATGAACACAAAAAAATTTATGGAGATCGTCAATCTCCTGGACAGTGAACACCTTCGTTCCATACAGCGTGATTTCGCCGAATTGGTATTGGATTCTATTGTAAAGGAAGGTGTAAGCTGTGTTGCATCTAGATTGCCTATGGTATTAGAGAGGGAGAGGGGGTGAAGGGGAGAGGGGGAGAGGATTTGACGATTTTTGATCGGGACTCGAAATATACAATTTAAATGCACAACAGCTTATTGCGTGATATCCCATTTGTTAACACCTTGGATAGTTTACGCAAAATTCCTGGGGCAATCAAGCAGCAGCTAATTACCAATAAAATTAAAAAATTCTGGGAAGAGCTATCCAATCTATCCTCTGAAGAACGTCGAGAATTCGTTGAATGGATGAATCAAAATCCCAAGCAAAAGGCTGTAGTTGGAGAAACTTTATTACTACTAATTGACCGGGAAAACAGCGTTGAAAAACCATTAATTATAGCTCGATTACTCGAGCACTGTAGCCTCGGAAATATATCCGATGAGAACCTTAGGGAATTAGTGCGCAGAGTCAATCGTGTATATAATATGTCTGACTTAAATTACCTGACTAGCTTTACATCTGGTATTCAGAGCAATCCGCATATTGCTGCGAGTCTTCAAAGTGCTGGACTACTTAATTGGGCTGGTATGGATTGTGGAATTTTGGGTGAACCTTCTTCTGGAGGCGCTCTTTATGAATTAAATGATTATGGAAAAATGTTATTACAATATGGCTTAGATTCAGCAGTCTAACAATTCAGATACAGCCGATATCCTATTGACAATATGGGGTCTTAGTGATTTGATAGGAGCAATCTGAAATATCATATGCCTGTTCTTTGATAGCTGCGGCGGGTATCCTCTTGACAACGTTGGGTATTGGTGCTTTAGTGGGATGGATGGGTTTGTTTTGGTGTTAAGAGATATTTGCGCCCCAAATATATTATATCTAATAACATAATCTTCTTACTTTCGGTGGCTGATGTGCTTGAACAGCAGCGGAGACTATAATATTTATACAAAGGAAAAGCTGGCAAAATTATCAAACTACAGTTGCAATAATTCAGTAACAATATTTGTCTTAATAACCCGGGTCAGGTGTTACACTTTGAAAAATACTTTAAGTGCGACTGATGACTGTTTTTAAGCAATACAACAAGGAGCAGTAATTGTGGCAATAGAACTCAAAAAGATGACTGTCAAAATCCTGAAAGAAGGAGATCAAGTCATCAACGTCTGGTCAGATAAGTCGAGTTACTTTATCGCCGTTAAACAACAGAGTGGGGAAGTTTGTGTTTATTCCGTAACACTAGACGAAGAAAAAAAACCGAGACTCAGTAGAAATTCGCCGTTAACAGTTGCGTTTGGCGAGGGTGAGATAGAGTCAATATTTAGCACGGAAAGCGGAGATGTTAGAGTAATTACTGACTGAGCAAGGAATTGAAAATACAGGTTGTTATGTATGGCGAAAAAATCGGACAGAAATCGTGCTATAAACGCAAAAATTGACAACTTGACTCCTGAAGAGCAAGAGCAACTTAGCGACGCTATCAGACAAGCTAAAAGGAAGATTGCACCCGATGCCAGATCTACAGTTGTTGAATATGAGCAGGGCAAGTTACCTTCTTCCCCATCTCAAAATCAACTTGAAGGACAGGATGATTAAAGCAGTTTATTTGGGGAGTAATATTTTTATGGGACAAAAGAGACCATACGAACACCGAAAAGCGCAGAAGGAAGTTAAGAAGTTAGAGTCTTATCAATGTATGGTGTGTTGGGAAGTCAACCCTAAAGCTAACGGTCATCACCTGATTCCGTATAGTGAAGGAGGTTCCGCCGCAATGCAAAATATGATGACACTTTGTGCTTCATGCCATACCAAGTATCATAACGGTGAACTAAAAATCGATATTCATAGGTTTTGATATTTATCGCGAGAAACAAGTACGTTAAGTGTTCTTGACCAACACAGTACGGATTGTTTCGAGTCGGATGTTTAACAATCATGTTGTAGCGGGGGTCAAAAGTTCCCTTTTGCCTGTCAAACATTTAACCCCCGATTAAAATAAAGACGACTGAAAGAGGCATTATTATGACTATTCGTGATATTACGATCGCCCTTATTGCAGCAACTTCCAGAATCATTTTTGCCAGAAGTGAGCCACTACATCGACTTTGTGATGCACAAGCACCAAAATAGAATAGCTGAACCCAAACTCCCAGACGATATTGCTAAAGCTTGGGCAAAAGGGTTCGAGGAGGTCGATCGCTTGGAAGTAAGGAAGGACTAATGAACCGGATAGCGAATTTAAGCTACAGTAAAAGGTATAGCAGTTCATCTAACTCCAGAGCAGGCGGAGACTTGACGGTGGGCAACTAGCGCTGACGGGAAGTTTGCACGAAATTCGATCGGGTGGAATTCTGATAGTTGTGCTAATTGAGAATGCAAAAAAGATGTTCGGCGTTTGCGGGTAACTTTGGAAGTGGCGGGGTGGCAAACTACTTAGGGGTTCTGCACGATTTAGGTAGAGCCTTTAGAAAAGCGTAAATTCAAGACGTAAACCCTGTAAGGGAAAACCTATCGTAAACATAGGAGTTTTCCGTTTTCAAACTTAAGGGCTTAAAATGAGCAAATAGGGTGCACTCGGTCAAGCAAATCTCCTGTAGGGCTAGAGAAGGTTATATGGTGCGCCAGAGTGTGGGAAAACGGTTATCCAGTCTCAGAGTTGGGCAAAAGATCGGTTTGGGATACACCCTTGCTCTCAGCATTGCTGTGTGTGGAACAATTGCTGGGTTTGGAGTTGGCGATCGTTATCAACAACAGACTCAAGAGCGAGAAAAACACGCGCGTAACGAAGTGGAACTTCTGCATCGCTTGCAATCTCGTGTTCTCCAAGCCCGAACCCACCAGCAACAACTCATTCCTTTAGCGCCATACCCTGAAAAATTTGAGGCTGAATATGCTCACCTGCTGAAGCATGAAAGGGAAATTCAAGAAATTTGGGCTGAACTTAAGGCATTTGTGGCAAAGTCTCCGACCCTACAAGCTGGTGTGCGTCAAGCAACGATTACAGACTTGTTCCAAACCTATGAGGGTATACCACAACTCTACTCACAGGAATTAGAACGCCGAGTTGAACGAATTCGTAGTCTGGATCTTGCGTCACCCACTGATGTTGAGCAAGCCCAAGCGCTGATGTTGGAATTTACCAACAGCGATTTTGCGCTTGAATTCGATGGCATCTCCGATGATTTGGTGGGTTTAATTGACCAAGCTTACCAAGAACTTGAGGTAGCAAGAAGGTCATATCAAGAGGCTAGTGAAGTTGCTGAGAATGTGGTAGTTGCAAGTATCGGATTGTCTGTTGCGATCGCCATTTTTTTAGCCGTTTTGACCAGCCGAGCAATTGCCCAACCCATTCAATCTCTGACCAGCGTTGCCAGACGAACTGCTGAAGAATATAATTTTGAGTTACAAGCGACTATTGAGCAAGATGATGAAATTGGAATGCTTGCCAATGCCTTTAACCAATTAATTCGCGCTGTTCAACAACTGTTACAGCAACAGAAAACAGCCAACGAAGAACTCGAAAACTACAGCCAAACCCTTGAATCTAAAGTTGAGGAAAGAACCCAAGAACTCAGCGACAAAAATACGCAGTTGCAACAACTCTTAGAGGAACTGCAACACACTCATGTTCAAATGGTGCAAAGCGAAAAGATGTCTGCTTTGGGGCAAATGGTGGCAGGGGTGGCACACGAAATCAACAATCCAGTCAACTTCATTCACGGCAACTTGAGTCATGTGCAGGAATACGCCCACAATTTATTAGGTTTGGTGCAACTCTACCAGAATCACTATCCCGACCCAGCCCCGGAAATCCAAGCTGAGGCCCAAGAGATTGATATGGAGTTTATCCAAGCCGATCTACCTAAAGTCATCGACTCCATGAAAGTCGGCACGGAGCGCATTCGCCAGATTGTATTGTCACTCCGCAACTTTTCACGAATGGATGAAGCTGACTTCAAAGCCGTTGATATTCATGAGGGCATTGATAGTACCTTGTTGATTTTGCAACATCGCTTGAAAGATAAAGCAGAGCGTTTAGGGATTCAAGTAATTCGTGATTATAGTAATCTACCGCTAATAGAATGCTATCCAGGTCAAATCAATCAGGTGTTTATGAACATCCTGGCAAATGCCATTGATGCCCTGGAAGAAGCCAACGTCAAACGAACCTATCAGGAACTCAAGGAAAATCCAAACCTGATTACAATTCGGACTGCCATGATTGATTCAAAGTGGGTAAAAATTGCAATTTCTGATAACGGAATGGGAATACCTGAATCTGTTCAGAAACGCCTCTTCGATCCATTCTTCACCACAAAGTCTGTCGGTAAGGGAACGGGCATGGGGCTACCGATTAGCTATCAGATTGTCACGCAGAAACATCGCAGTAAATTAGATTGCTTCTCAATACCTGGTAAGGGAACCGAGTTTGTGATTCAAATCCTTGTCAAGCAGCAAATCCGTGATGCTGTCTAACAAAATGCGCCCCACTGCCGAAAGGTTTGCTATTAGGCTTTTGAGGTTATATGCTATGAGGTTTTAGTTGTAATATTCACTTTCTCTTTTCGCCTAAGTTCCCAAAAAACTAAAGCCCTTTTCCGTTGTTGCGGGAAAAGAGCTTTAATTTATTATTAAC
Source organism: Microcoleus sp. C2D2 (assembly GCF_036702495.1). Lineage (NCBI taxonomy): Bacteria > Bacillati > Cyanobacteriota > Cyanophyceae > Oscillatoriales > Microcoleaceae > Microcoleus > Microcoleus sp. C2D2. Next base: position 6,494 of record NZ_JAUBTO010000060.1, read on the forward strand.
CTGGCACTGAGCTATTTTACCGGGCAGTGACCCGCCGAGTATCTTCGCCATAGCAACGTTTAACAACCGAGTTCGGGATGGATCGGAGTGGTTCCATTACATCATAAGCACCAGGAAAGCTTTTCAAACTTTTAATCCTGTGTCTGCGTTCTGCTTAATGCTAAGCTTGATGCGCTGCATCTGTTTCGCTCGACTTAATTACTGTATCAAGTTTTCCTTTGTCTGTCAACCCCAGAGTCAAAACTTTTTTTCGATCGCCCGAAACCCCCCCCAATAGCCGAGTTTGACGTATTATTTGCCAGTGTTGCCGATCGACCTTTAAGTCACAAATCCAAAAAAGTCGCATCCACACCTTGTTTTCTGGGAATCTTCCCGTCCTTCACAAACCACGCCACAACCTGCTTAACTGTTAATTGTTCGATCGCCCTCTCGGCTTCTGCCGCAATTTGCCTCTCATGTCGCAAAGACGCCACCACCCTATTCGTAAAAAAGTTTTCCTTTCCTCGCATCAAGTTCGAGCGACCCAAAATCTTCTGCTGGCCCAGAATATTGAGATTTCTACAAAACTCGCACCAAAGACCTCTCCAAAAATTCTTGTGGGGAGTAGCGGTTAGGCATCCTGCCGGCCGTAGACGAGCTTTTGTGTAGATGACTAATAACTCCCCAAAAAACTAAAGCCCTTTTCCGTTGTTGCGGGAAAAGAGCTTTAATTTATTATTAACCTGGCACTGAGCTATTTTACCGGGCAGTGACCCGCCGAGTATCTTCGCCATAGCAACGTTTAACAACCGAGTTCGGGATGGATCGGAGTGGTTCCATTACATCATAAGCACCAGGAAAGCTTTTCAAACTTTTAATCCTGTGTCTGCGTTCTGCTTAATTCTAAGCTTGATGCGCTGCATCTGTTTCGCTCGACTTAATTACCTTATCAAGTTTTCCTTTGTCTGTCAACCCCAAAGTCAAAACTTTTTTTTGTTCGCCCGAAACCGCCCCCAATAGCCGAGTTTGACGTATTATTTGCCAGTGGGGCCGATCGACCTTTAAGTCACAAATCCAAAAAAGTCGCATCCACACCTTGTTTTCTGGGAATCTTCCCGTCCTTCACAAACCAAGCCACAACCTGCTTAACTGTTAATTGTTCGATCGCCCTTTCGGCTTCTGCCGCCATTTGCCTCTCATGCCGCAAAGACGCCACCACCCTATTCGTAAAAAACTTTTCAAAACTCGCATCAAGTTCCATCGACCCAAAATCTGCTGCTGGTCCAGAACATTGAGATTTCTACAAAACTCGCACCAAAGACCTCTCCAACAATTCTTGTGGGGAGTACGGGTTAGGCATCCGGAGGGCCCTAGACCAGCTTTTGTGTAGATGACTAATAACTCACCAAAAAACTAAAGCCCTTTTCCGTTGTTGCGGGAAAAGAGCTTTAATTTATTATTAACCTGGCACTGAGCTATTTTACCGGGCAGTGACCCGCCGAGTATCTTCGCCATAGCAACGTTTAACAACCGAGTTCGGGATGGATCGGAGTGGTTCCATTACATCATAAGCACCAGGAAAGCTTTGAAAACTTTTAATCCTGTGTCTGCGTTCTGCTTAATGCTAAGCTTGATGCGCTGCATCTCTTTCGCTCGACTTAATTACCTTATCAAGTTTTCCCCGGTCTGTCAACCCCAAAGTCAAAACTTTTTTTCGATCGCCCGAAACCGCCCCCAATAGCCGAGTTTGACGTATTATTTGCCCGTGGGGCAGATCGAGCTTTAACTCACAAATCTAAAAACGCCGCCTCGGTTCCCTGTTCTGTGCGAATCTTCCCGTCCTTCACAAACCACGCCACGACCTGCTTAACTGTTAATTGTTCGATCCCGATCTCGGCTTCTGTCGCAATTTGCCTCAAAGGCCGCAAAGACGCCACCACCAAATTCGTAAAAAAGTTTTCAAAACTCGCATCAAGTTCGATCGACCCTTTAATACTCTCATCATTCTTAATCCAATCCATCACCTGCCCATTAGTCACCTCAGCCACCGGCTTCCCAGTCTCCCCAGCAATTTGCTTGAGCACCCTCAAAGCATATATTGCCACCCGCGCCGAAAACTTTTCCTTCGACGACAGCAGCGCCATATCAACTTCCGCACACTCTTCCGGCTTTAAAAAATCTGCTAGCGGTTCCATAGTTATTAGTTACTTGTTATTTGTTTATTTGTTATTGGTAATCGGTAAAAACATCTATCCGTGTATCCGTGTCAAAATCCGTATCGTGCTGTTGGTAATCGGTAAAAGCAAAAAACACCCATCCGTGTATCCGTGTCAAAATCCCTGTAGTGCTGTCGGTAATTAGTAATTAGTAAAAACACCCATCCGTGTATCCGTGTCAAAATCCGTGTAGTGCCTTCCCTCATCCTTCTTCCTTCTTCCTGACATCCGTTACATCCGTTACATCCGCCCTTGCGAATCCGTTGCCGAACTTCCCTCATCCTTCTTCCTTCTTCCTTCTTCCTTCTTCCTTCCTTCTTGCAATCAAATAACCGCAGCGGTGTTCCCCATTAATAATCCAGTGAGTCCGCTCCACAATACAATCCGGCAACACCCCCGCAAACATTTCCAACTCATTGCCACACACACTCGGAAAAGTTTCAGCAACATTAGAAATCGCGCAGTTGTGTTCCATCAACACAAATCGATCGCCCTTAAGGGCGCGATCGCCGATCCCAACCTCTACAGATTCTACAGGATAACACTCAGCCATATAACCTTCAGCCCTGCGGAGTTCCATTAACTTAGTCACCCTCTCTTGCAGCGAACCCGCACCCACCAGCCGCCGATACTCCGTCGCCTTGCGCTGCCACTGTTTTCGCAAGATAGTTATCACTTGCTCGCGGCCGACGGTTTCCGCCAACGTATCCAGGAAAGAGACAGCAAAATCGCGGTAACGATTCGGGAATCGATCGCGCCCCTGACTGGTAAGCTCATAAATGTGCTGAGGACGCCCCATACCAGCCTGAACCGACTGATACTGAATCAGCCCCTCCGCTTCCAAATCCTTCAAGTGACGGCGAATCGCCTGGGGGCTGATATCCAAAGACTCCGCCAACTCAAGAGCCGTCCCCTGACCCCCCTTGAGCAAAAATTGCAGGATGTCTTGTTTCGTGGAAGTCTGCTGAGTAGTCTCCATCATCTTCACAAAAAAATATTTATTGCACTTTGACAATATCACTGTTGTTAATGTAGCTTAAAATATACTAAAGCAACAAACCCGTTGTTTAACTTCCTTGCAGCAGCCCCCAGAACTCGCCGGGCCCCCGACAGTTGGGCGTCTGCCATCTTTGAGAGACTTATCCAGAACACTCGAAAGCGCAAAATAATGAGCTCTACAGTCACAACCCTAGTCAACCAGCCCTACAAATACGGTTTCGTCACCGACATCGAATCAGACACCATCGCCCGCGGCTTAAGCGAAGATGTAGTCCGCCTGATTTCCGCCAAGAAAAACGAACCGGAATTCATGCTGAAATTCCGCCTCAAAGCATACCGCAAGTGGCTGACAATGACCGAGCCCACCTGGCCTCACGTCAACTATCCCGCGATCGACTACCAACAAATTATCTACTACTCCGCCCCCAAACAAAAGCCCAAAAAGCTCAACAGTTTGGACGAAGTAGACCCGACACTGCTCGAAACCTTCGAGAAACTCGGCATTCCCCTTTCCGAACAAAAACGGCTGGGAAATGTCGCCGTCGATGCCGTTTTCGACAGCGTTTCAATTGCCACAACATTTAGAGAAAAGTTAGCCAAAGATGGCGTTATTTTCTGTTCCATCTCAGAAGCCGTCAAAGATTATCCCGAACTAATAGAAAAATATCTTGGCAGCGTCGTACCAGTCGGCGACAACTTTTTCGCAGCCCTCAACTCAGCCGTATTCAGCGACGGTTCTTTTGTTTACATTCCCAAAGGCGTAAAATGCCCGATGGAACTGTCAACCTATTTCCGTATCAACAACGGAGATTCCGGCCAGTTCGAGCGCACACTAATTGTTGCAGAAGAAAACAGCTCAGTGTCTTACCTAGAAGGCTGCACCGCGCCGATGTTTGACACCAATCAACTGCACGCCGCCGTCGTGGAATTGGTAACAATGGACAATGCCGACATCAAATACTCCACAGTGCAAAACTGGTACGCCGGCGACGCCAACGGCAAAGGCGGTATTTACAACTTCGTGACGAAACGGGGTTTGTGTCAAGGAGTCAATTCTAAGATTTCTTGGACACAAGTAGAAACCGGTTCCGCGATTACTTGGAAATATCCCAGTTGCGTGTTAGTCGGCGACAACTCGGTGGGCGAATTCTACTCGGTAGCGCTGACAAATAACAAACAGCAAGCTGACACCGGCACCAAGATGATCCACATTGGTAGAAATACTCGCAGCACGATTATCTCTAAGGGAATATCGGCGGGTAATTCATCCAACAGCTATCGCGGTTTGGTAAAAATGGGGCCGAATGCTAAAGGCTCTCGCAATTACTCTCAGTGCGATTCCATGCTGATAGGGGATAACGCTCAAGCGAATACTTTCCCTTATATTCAAGTGCAGAACCATACTGCTAAAGTGGAACACGAAGCTTCTACTTCTAAGATTGGGGAAGAGCAATTGTTCTTCTTCGCACAGCGGGGAATTTCCGCAGAAAATGCTATTTCGATGATGATTAGCGGTTTCTGTAAAGATGTTTTCAATCAGTTACCGATGGAATTTGCGGCGGAAGCTGATAAGCTGTTGAGTCTGAAGCTGGAAGGAAGTGTCGGGTAGAAGGAAGAAGGAAGAAGGAAGAAGGAAGAAGGAAGAAGGAAGAAAATATTTGGGCGGGCGAGAAACCCTCGTTACCAGGCAGAGCCTGGTAACGCATATAAGCGAGGCTCTGCCTCACATTTCTCTCTCCCGTTTCCAACGAGGCAGAGCCTCGCGACACGCATTCCTAGGCAGAGCCTAGGAACGAGAAGAAAAAACTGTAAAGTGCATTGAGGAAAAGGACAAAAATAGATGATTGTAGAAAATAGTCAAGTGGTGCTATCCGTCCGCGATTTAACGGCAAATGTGGAAGATACCCAAATCCTGAAGGGTTTGAATCTGGAAATTAAATCGGGTGAAATTCACGCGATTATGGGTCCCAACGGCTCGGGGAAAAGCACTTTATCCAAGATATTAGCCGGCCATCCTGCTTATACAGTAACGGGCGGAGAAGTTACTTTTTTGGGTCAAAATTTGCTGGCATTAGCGCCGGAAGAACGCTCTTTAGCTGGCGTGTTCCTAGCTTTCCAATATCCTTTAGAAATTCCCGGCGTTAGCAATCTGGATTTCTTGCGCGTGGCTTACAATTCTCACCGCAAACATCGCGGCTTGGAAGAATTGGATGCTTTTGATTTCCAAGATTTAATCGAGGAAAAGCTGGATATTGTCAAGATGAATGATTCTTTTTTAGACCGCAGCGTTAATGAGGGTTTTTCCGGTGGCGAGAAAAAGCGGAATGAAATTTTACAAATGGCGCTGTTGGAACCCAAGTTAGCTATTTTGGACGAAACAGATTCGGGTTTGGATATCGATGCTCTCAAGATTGTCGCCGGCGGTGTGAATCAGTTGTCAAATGCTGAAAATTCGATGTTGGTGATTACTCACTATCAGCGGTTGCTGAATTACATTATTCCTGATTTTATTCACGTCATGGAAGGCGGCCGAATTATTGCGACAGGCCCGAAAGAGTTGGCGCTGGAATTGGAAGAGCGCGGTTATGACTGGGTTGGGGAAGAGGAAGCAGCAGGAGTAGGCGCGCGATGATGAATACGCAAGTTGCTATTAGGGAAATGTTTTTGACTGATTTGGTGAATCAGTGCGGCAAGTTGGGCGCAGCTAATAAGGAAAGTTCTGCTTACGGGTTGCAGGATTTGCGGGATGCGGCGAGGGAATACGTGCTTTCTTCGAGTTTTCCGACGGTGAAGGATGAAGAATGGCGCTTTACTGATTTGTCGCCGGTGTTGCAAATTCCTTTTCATATACCCCAGAGCAATCAGTCACAAGTTAAGCTGGCTGATATCATTATGCCCGTGAAAAATCGGGATGATTTACCATTAAGATTGGTATTTGTCAACGGTTTTTATGCGCCGGATTTGTCAACGGTGGAGTCGTTGGTTTTGCCGAATTTGCCGTTAGCGGAGCCCTCGAAGAGGATCGACTTTTACGCAGGTAATCTATCCAATGTACCCGAAAAATATCAAGGGCGCATCAGCGATGTTTTGAGCAAGCACAGACAGCAAACCGAGGTGTTTACCGCGCTGAATACTGCGGGTTTGGCGGATTCTGCGGTGGTGTTCGTGCCGGCCAATAAGTCGATCGACCTTCCGATTCACTTGCTGTTCCTGACAGCGCCTGATGCATCTGGCACGATGTGCCAGCCGCACTGCTTAGTCATAGCTGAGCCTGGAAGCAATGTCACGCTGATTGAGGATTACGCAACTATCGGTAATGTCCCTGCATTTACGAATGCTGTAACGGATGTTATTGTCGGCGAAAACGCCACTGTGAATCACGTTCGGCTTCAGCGGGAAGGTGGAGAGGTTGTTCATATCGGCAAAAGTGCGATCGAACAATCTCGTAATAGCCGTTACACTTGCCATGCTATCAGCTTGGGAGGCAAAATATCGCGGCACAATTTAGAAGTATTTCAGCGCGGCGAAGCCACTGAAACAACTTTAAACGGCTTAAGCGTAGCCTTTGGGGAACAGTTGGCGGACACTCACAGTTTAATCGATTTTAATCACCCTCACGGTACAAGCCGCCAATTGCACAAGTGCATTGTCGGCAACAAAGCCCGCGCTGTATTTAACGGCAAAGTTTTCGTTCGCAAGGCCGCACAATTGACAGATGCCGGACAATTGAGCCGGAATTTGTTGCTGTCGCCGAGAGCTCGCGTAGACACTAAACCGCAGTTGGAAATTGTCGCCGACAACGTTAAATGTTCCCACGGTGCAACTGTCAGTCAATTAGAAGATGATGAACTTTTCTACTTGCAAAGTCGCGGTTTGGATTTAGAAAGAAGTCGCTATTTGTTAATCGATGCTTTTGCAGCCGAAATTCTCAATCAGTTGCCAATAATTGGCGTGGCGAAAATGCTTTCTACCTGCGTGGCTATCCAAGGATAAAATAATCAGCCACAGCGTCGAAGCCTGTTCCACAACAATAAATATTCTTGTGGGGTGGGCGAATAGCCCGCCCAGAATCAGCAACAGCGTCGAAGCCTGTTCCACAACAATAAATATTCTTGTGGGGTGGGCGAATAGCCCGCCCAGAATCAGCAACCATACTAACTTCTGAAATTTATGACACTTATTCAAGAAAAAACACTTGCATCAAAAGTTCGTGGCGACTTCCCTATTTTGACTCAAAAAGTCAACGGCAAACCGCTAATTTATCTAGACAATGCAGCTACTTCTCAAAAACCCCTAGCTGTGCTCAACGCTTGGCGTGATTACTACGGACAATACAATGCAAACGTGCACCGCGGCGCTCACACTCTCAGCGCCAAAGCGACTGATGCTTACGAAGGTGCTAGAGACAAAGTTGCGGCGTTTATAAATGCCGCGTCGCGGCAAGAAATTGTTTACACTCGCAACGCCACCGAAGCGATTAATTTGGTTGCTTATTCTTGGGGCTTGAGCAATCTGCAAGCCGGAGATGAAATTATCCTGTCGGTGATGGAACACCACAGCAATCTCGTTCCGTGGCAAATGATGGCTCAAAGAACCGGTGCGGTGCTGAAGTTTGTCGAGTTAACGGAAACTAACGAGTTTGATGTGGAACAGTTTAAAACGCTGATTTCCCATAAAACTAAATTGGTGTCAACCGTTCACGTTTCTAATACTTTAGGCTGCATTAGTCCTGTTAAAGAAATCTGCGAAATTGCCCACAGTTTCGGCGCGAAAGTTTTAATAGATGCTTGCCAAAGCGTGCCGCACATGATAGTAGATGTGCAAGCAATAGATTGCGATTGGCTGGTTGCTTCCGGTCACAAAATGTGCGCTCCGACTGGCATCGGTTTTCTGTACGGTAAACTGGACTTGCTGAGAGAAATGCCTCCGTTTTTCGGCGGCGGCGAGATGATTGCTGAGGTGTTTCTCGATTATTCCACCTATGCCGATTTGCCGCACAAGTTTGAGGCCGGCACGCCTGCAATCGGCGAGGCGATCGCCCTCGGTGCAGCAATCGATTATCTTAGTAACATTGGCATGGATAAGATTCACGCTTACGAAGCAGAATTGACTGCTTATATGTTCCAACAATTGCGGCAAATTCCCGAGATCAAAATTTACGGGCCAGAACCAGACAGCAACGGCGAAGGTAGGGCAGCTTTGGCGGCATTTACAGCCGGAGAAATTCACGCTCAAGACTTGTCTACCATGTTAGATCAGGAGGGAGTCGCGATTCGTTCGGGGCATCACTGCACGCAAGCTTTGCACCGCTATTTGAACGTTTCATCTACGGCGCGGGCGAGTTTGTATTTTTACAATACTCGCGAGGAGATTGATGTGTTTGTGAAAGCGTTGAAAGAGACGATCGACTTTTTTGCTGAGATTATGGGATAAGTTAATTAGTGATTGAACGGGCTTTTTTGGGAACCGCAGATGTCGGCAGATGAACACGGATGAACGCAGATGAAGAAAAAATCTAAATCTGTCAATATCGCTCTTTCTTCATTCGCGTTCATCAGCGTCTATCCGCCTACATCTGCGGTTAAAAAAAAGATTAGCCTAATTAAAATTCCCTAATCTCAGGATGAACAAACTGATAACCAGCCACCTTAATCTTTTGATTCGACACCCTCGCATTATTGGGATAATTTAATTAGTGATTGAAATGGCTTTTTTTTGAACCGCAGATGTCGGCAGATGAACACGGATGAACGCAGATGAAGAAAAAATCTAAATCTATCAATATCGCTCTTTCTTCATCCGCGTTCATCAGCGTCTATCCGCCTACATCTGCGGTTCAAAAAAAAGATTAGCCAAATTAAAATTCCCTAATCTCAGGATGAACAAACTGATAACCAGCCGCCTTAATCTTTTGATTCGACACCCTCGCATTATAAGGCCGCACGCTAGGACTTCCATCCCAAGAAACTTGAGGCAGATTGTGAGTTTCAAAAATGCGATCGAGCAATTCGCGACTCGATAGCGACACATCCCCGACTAAATTATAAATTCCCTGCAATCGATTTTCCAAAGCAAAGGTTAACCCTCCAACAATATCATCTCGATGCACCCAATTAGTAGTATCTTTCCCCCTACCTGGACGAGTGCTCCCAGCCCAGCCTCCAAAGATTTTAACTAATTCTCGCCCAGGCCCATAAATTCCTCCCAAACGGAGAATGCAGACGTGAAGATTGGGACTAGATGCTGCTAATAAAACCCGTTCTGTTTCTGCGATAATTTCACTGTTTGGATTAGCCGGCGCGACGGGTGATTCTTCATTTACCAATTCACCTTGGCGATCGCCATACACAGAATAAGTACCCGTATAAATAACCTGCTTTACTGTCGGTATCTGCTGTAAAACCGATACTAAAGTTGTCGCAGTATCTAAATAACTTTCCCGATAAGTATGAGGATTTCGGGCACCGACGCACAGCATAACAGCATCTTGTTCTTGCAGTACAGAGGCGATCGCATCTTTGTCATTTCCTTTGAGCACGGCTACCCGCTGCGCGACACCCTCCAACTCAACTACTCGCGTCGCCGTGGTAGTTGTCGCCGTCACGGTACAATCAGATTTGCCGCGTAAATGTTTGGCTGTCGCAGTACCCACATAGCCGCAGCCGACGATCGCAACTTTCATAAAAAATTCTCCATTGTGTCATGTTCTCTAAAATTATTGCCGGTTTCTGAAATCATGGCGCGCTGAGTTTTGTGGTAAAATGCAAAGCGTCGTTATCAATCGGAGTAGCATCGTGTCCGAGAGAGATATTTTTGCCACATCCTCAGAAAGCGAACTTTTAGCTTTTTATGGTTCTTTGTTTGCGATCGCAGCCGCCGATGGTTCCGTTGATATTGACGAACTAGATTTGTTGTTTAAAACCATAAATTTAGACAAATTTTCTGACTCTGCAAAGACTCAAATCCAATCCTACACAGCCAGTCCCCCATCACTCAGCGACTGTTTGCAAACACTCAGCAAGTCCGAAGAACCGCTGCGTTTGGGAGTCATGTATTTTTTAATTAACATTGCTGGGGCAAATAAGACGCTGCATCCCGCCGAAAGCGAGGCGATCCAATCCGCAAAAAAACTGCTGGCGGTTTCCGACTTGCAAATCCAAGCCATGCAGGAATTCATCGCAGACCTGAAACAAATACGGGAGGCAGCCCCTAATAAAAATCAGGCATCAGCATCTTTCAAGTCGGCTGTTTCCCAGCTTAAAACTAAGGGGATTCCTCTCGATTTGATCGACCGGAAAGGAACCACAACAAACCTCAGCAACCCCCAAATCAACTATTCCGATGAAAGTTTTTGGACTAAACTTAAAAACTTTGCTTTAACCGCAGGAAGAGAAGTAGTTGAAAAAGCTTTGATTCTCTACTATACGGCTCACAACCCAAACGTGCCTGCTTGGGCAAAAGGAGTTGTAGTTGGAGCTTTGACCTATTTTATATCTCCTGTCGATGCCATTCCCGATATATTAGTCGGCATGGGATTTACGGACGATTTGGGAGTATTGCTGGCGGCGATCGCTACTGTTTCAGTATACATTAATGCTGATACTAAAGAACAAGCCAAACAAAAAATGAAAAATTGGTTTAGCTAATAATATTATGTCCGGCGGATCGTTTTGTTTCCGTCTGTATCGGAATAATATAGCAGTTGTCAATCGGATGAAATACAAGACACGTGAGTGCCGTGTCCCTACCCAATATCTGTAATTCACTAAACTGAAAACTTGATTATTGTGGGTTATCAGTCTTTAATTGGCTTGCCATCTCGATTGACAATACGGCTTTCACCATCCTTAGCCGTGACATTTTCATAAACCCCTTCATCCCGCTTCACATACTTGCTGAAACCCGAATTTTTATAATCGGTGTCGGATGTCGGCTTCATCAACCTCGGAGCGCTCAGCAGCCGACGTACCGGAGCATCTGCGGGAGTCTCCCCGGGTTCGCACTTAGCCAACTCGCACAGTTGACCCCAAGTCGAAACTTCCAGGTTCATGCTGTGCGAAACTTCTAACTGCTGGTTGTTTTTGGGACAAAAATAATCGTATACAGGCATACTAAGAATCTCGTTTGCAACTACTAAAATTACTAATTGCACGGTTATTGAGAATATTATAGCTCAACCTTACTAAAAATTCAAGCCCAAAAATCAAACTTTACTATTTTTAACGGTTGTTGAAACCTTAAATCAGCTATATTATTAACCCAGTGTGCTTGCTCCCGGATGCGATCGAGACAGAGCCCAAAACTACCCTACCCTGACATCCTCTGACTCGCTCGAACGATCGCACGATCGACCGCTAGCAAATGCCCGCAAGACTTCCGTGAATGCCGTCAAAGGATCGATCGTCATTTTCAGACTGTACGCAAATCACAGATTCTAAGTTTCAATTTTATTTATTTACTCACCAGCGAGGATTTACCGATGAGCGATTTCAAAGTTACGCCAGAAGTAGAGCTGAACACAGCTCAAATGTTGGAGCGATACGAACTGCAAGATGAGACTACTCTGCGGCGTTGGGCAAAACTGCACGGCATCAACAGCACTCGCGGTTTCTTCTATCCGAGTGAAGTAGATTTGATGGATCACGCTCACCACCATCTTTACAATTTGGGAATGAGCATTGCTGACTACCAAAGTCTTTTAGACCGGCGCCGCACCCATTCCCAGACATCAGGCGACCAAAATAAAACAGTAGCAAGTCAAGTTGCTGACGAAGCATACGATGCCATAGAAACGCTGACAGATCAGTATGCTGAAGCTATAGATTTAATGGGAGAACGTATCGCAGACCATTTCATAGATGAACTCGATTTATCTGTGATGCGACACCTTTCTCAAAAAGTGAAAGACCGCCGCACTCTCAACGGTCAAACTAAAAAGCCTAACCGTTTTCTCCAAGTGATTAAAGCTGTGTTACAACCGAGCAGCGAAAATACGCTTCTGGTTCCCAAAAAAGAGAATGACTCTAGTTTAGAATTAGAACAGCATCATCGGCTCGGCTAGTCGCCGATTTTTTTTGAAAGACTAAGAGACTTTTTGTAAAATTTACTGGTCAAATTTACTGAAAAGCCCACCCGAACCCTCCCCTAGTCAAGGGGAGGGAGCAAGAGTCAATCGATTTTAGATTTTAGATTTTAGATTTTAGATTTTAGAATTGAAGCATTGACCCCACAGATAAATTGGGCGGCTTGTTTATCGGATACAGGTTTTTTATTTCTGGGTCCTGAGTCTGCGAAGGAATGAATCCGGGGGCTTGTATCCTGGATGCTTTCGGTCACATTTTTTATATTATGAAGGGTAACTGAAGAGAATAAATTAACGTTTCCCAGAAGTCTAAATAACTTTTAAACTGATGTGGGGTTTCGCGAATCAGCCCAACCTAATATAACTCGGGACAGATGGCGCGATCGCCAAAATTAGAGATAATATTTGCTGAATTGAACCTGTCAACCTCGCCCAAGGTAAAAAAATGATTAAATCCTGGATGGTAATTGGAGGCGTCGCCTTGATAGTAGCACTAGCCACTAACATAATCCCGCCCAGCGACATCCAATGGTTCAACCGCTTGCAGCGTCCGAGATGGCTAGTATTTGAAAGAGCAATTCCCCTAATTTGGACAGTAATTTTTATTTGTGCAGCTTGGTCAGCAGTGATTGTTTGGGAAAAAGAACCAGGAACTCAGGAGACTTGGCTGAGAATGGGTTTGTACCTGCTTTTAGAAATAGTAACTATGTCTTACACGTCGGTTATGTGCAGACTTAGGAGCCTAAAAGTCGGCACAATAATCGGCGGAACGGGCGCTATTTTAAGCGTAATACTAGCTTTAACTGTGTTGCAAGTTTCCGAGCCTGCCACCCTGTTATTGCTGCCTTACATACTTTGGAGTCCGATCGGCACTTACACCACTTGGGTAATGATGCATTTGAATCCGGCGGATGTTTAGCCTCTCAGGGAATTAGTCATTTTAATGGGATTGCAAGCATCGGGAAAAAGCACTTTTTTCCGCGACTGTTTAGCTGCCACGCACGTTTTGGTCAGCAAAGATTTAATGCGAAACAATAAAAATAAATCGCGCTGACAAATTCAATTAATTGAAAATGCACTGCCAGCAGGTCATTCAGTCGCTGTTGACAATACCAATCCCGAAGTTCTCGATCGCAAGCCGCTGATTGATATCGGTCGCACCTATAATGCCCAAATCATCGGTTACTACTTTGAATCAACAGTCAGCGACTGTTTAGCTCGAAATCAAAAGCGATCGGGCAAATCTCAAGTTCCAGACATAGCAATTTATGCTACTCTAAAAAAAATGGTATTGCCCAGTTACGCCGAAGGGTTTGAACGTCTGTTTTCCGCCCGCATAGCAGAAAACTTTACCTTTGAAGTAAAAACCTGGCCCGCAGAGAAAGTTATTCATGGACAATCAGACATTTGAAAAAAAAATGCGCGAGCTTGAATATTTTCACAGCCTGCGTTTATTGCCGGGCACTCACACAATAATTCGCGCCGACGGTCGCAGCTTTTCCAAATTTACTTCCTCAAGTTTTGATAAGCCTTTCGACTTAAAATTCCACGAATTAATGGTGGAAACTGCCAAAGCGCTCCTGTTAGAACTAGATGGCATTTACGCTTATACCGAAAGTGACGAAATCTCAGTTTTGTTTCCTCCAGATTGGGATTTATTTGACCGCAGCTTAGAAAAAATTGTCTCTATTTCTGCCAGTATTGCCAGTGCAACTTTCACTCGCGCCGCCCAAACAGCAGTCAATCGATTTTAGATTTTAGATTTTAGATTTTAGATTGAAGCATTGACCCCACGGATAAATTCGGGGGGCAAGTTTCTCGGATACACGTTTTTTCTTTCTCCACGGATGAATCCGGGGGCTTGTATCCTGGAGGCTTTCGGTCAGTTTTGACAGCCGCATTTGTTCCGCAGCCAACAAATCGCAAGTAGTAGATTATTTTCTATGGCGCCAAGCAGATGCAGCGCGCTGCGCTTTGAATGGCTGGAGTTATTGGATGCTGCGAAAAAATGGCGAAACGGGTGAAAATGCAGCAGTTATATTAGAGAAACAATCGGTGGCTTTCAAAAACGAATTGCTGTTTCAAAACGGAATTAACTTTAATGAACTGCCGGCTTGGCAGCGCCGGGGAACGGGATTGTATTGGGAAAAATACGATAAACCCGGTTATAACCCGATCGAAGGCAAAGAAGTTGTGGCAGTGCGGCGGCGACTCAAAGTCGATGAAGATTTGCCCGTGAAAGATGAATACAAAGAATTTATTAACCAATTTTTAAATGTTGGCGATTAACCATTAAGGAGATGTTGTAAAATGCGGTGGCAATTGATGAATTCTTAGTGGGTTTTAACCGAATGCAAGCTGTGAGACGGGGGTTTAACCCCTGCCCAATGTTGAGCAAGCGAGTTAGCCTATTTTCGGTAGTATCTACCTGCAACGCAGGTTTTAGTCAGCAAAGACTTGATGCGAAATAATTGTACAGTTGCACAACTGGAAACTTATCAGGAAATTGGGTTTAAAACCCCTTCTTCAGTGGCCGGCTTTAATTTCTTAAATCCCTTCCTAAAAATCAGGAATTGCTGGTATTTGTAGTATACTAAAATAGTCAAGGTTAAACTCCTTTACCATCGTGAAACAGTTAAGACACACTTTTAGGTATAAACCGGGGGACGCAGAGCGGCGAAAACTCTTAAAACAGCTAAAGGATTAACGCATCCTTAAACCAGTAAAAACAAACAATTTCTTGATTTGTTAAGTAGGGTAGGGCATACCCAAACTCTAGGCTTGTATCCTAGTACGCTTTTGGAGATAGACCCTCTGGGGTTACTGTGAATTAGACTCGTCAATTTGTACTATTGTACGGTTGAAAGGTTTAAGGACTGCCGCTCTTGACATGGTGCTTAAAGGTCAGTCGATGAATTAAGAATCCCCACGCCTGATAGCCCGGGAGTGTCAAGATATCGGTAACCCAAGCTGCATGAACCAAGTGTGCTTGTCTATGTAACGGCGTTGAAAATGGATTTTGCCCTCAACAACATGAAAGAAGCCACACCCTTGCAGGGTAAAACTTTTGCCAGTTGGTAGGTTGCCACCAAACTCACCTAGAAATTTGCCGCCACCAGTCCACTCGCCATCCTCAAACAGATTCTCAGCGTGCGTGTAATTGTCCCGAAAGGCTTGCAAGAAGGTAACTAAACTTTCAAGCAATGCCTCACGCCCGTTTAGAGAACCGCCAAAGGCAACTTGATGGTTCTCTGCATCGTCGTGATAAGCAGAAACCCAGTCTTGGAGCACTTGCTTGGGCGTTTTCATTTTTGGTTCCCTAATACAGATAAGTAAAATACAGCATATTCCAGCTTCATGAAGTACAGTAGCAGATCTATTGTGTGGTACGTGTTATGTAGGGTGCGTGGCTGCCGCCGCAGGTTCAATGAAACTTGCAGATTCTTGATGATGGCAACGCACCTTACTTACTACAAGATTGTGCGTACCAGACATACATGGAATATGCTGTATTGCTCCTGGGCTTCTCACCCTCAAATTTACCGACTTGGAGACCTGCTAGGTGCCTCTGTTTCCGGGGGCTCGGGAGGGGGAGATTCAGCATCGGGAGGGTTCAGGGACTCCTCCCAAACTTCGATTTGCGATCGAGCTTGCTCAAAAGCCCGAGTGCCCGAGGGAATTTTCTTCAAAGTTGCGATCGCCCCAGCCAGATCCGACGACGACTGTTCCACACCAAGCGCCAAAATCCGCTGGCTCCACTCATCAATCGCCTCACTCGCCTGCCACCGGAGCGAACTCGACTCGGGTACCTGAAGAGCCAGCCCAATCGCCCTTTGCAGAGCGTCCGCAGTCCCCACTCGGGCGGCCTGACGGGCGCTCTCCAAACCTTGCTCGCCCTCAAATTGAGCCTCCCAAGTCCGAATGTTCGATTGAGCTTCCTCATAAAGCACCCGTCCCGATCGAATCCGGCGCGCCATCTCAATTGCCCCCACCAAATTGCCGCCCGCCGCTAGCTGCTGAGCTCTATCCAAAAACGGCTGGTCAACAAGCCGCTGTCTCCTGTCGATCCAAGCTTGAATTTTGGTTTGAGCTTCCCCGTAAAGCGCCCTACCTCTACTGATCCGAGAAGCTTGAGCAACGGCGGCCTCCAGAGAATTGGGATCGCCCTCCCGAGCCAAATCGTTCGCTCTTTGCAGAAACGGACTGTCTTCCAACAGCTCGATTTGACGGCTCAAGCTGCTAATTTGACGGAGAGCTTCCTGGGAGCGGGGATTTGATTCCGGGACTGTTTCCAATTGCGCGATCGCAGCCCTCAAATCCTTTACCCCTCCCGGCGCTGCCAGCCTGCTTGCCATATCCAAAACTTTGACATCAGCCATTTCTTGCTGCCAGCGGCCGACTAAATCTTGAGCTTGTTTGTACAAAGGGCGGCCCGACTTCAAATTTTGAGCAATCTCGATCGCGTTGGAAAAACCCTCAACAGAGCCAGTCAAAGCCTGAGAAGTAGCATTCGCCAACTGGTTAAAATCCTCAACTTGTTCCCTTAAATTTGCAGTGTCGGGAATCTTGTTAGCGATCGCGATCGCCTCCTGCCAATCCCCAGCCTGCAAGCGTTTTTGGGCGATCTCCATAATTTTCTTGCTAAATTCCGCGATCGCCTTATTGGCAGCTTGATACAAATAACTGTTTTGACCTATTCCCTGAGCCAGCTTAATCCCCATCACCAGATTGTCTAGACCTCCCTCTGCTGCTTTATTCCGGGCTTTTACCAACTTATTGCCCTCAGCCCGAGTCGTCTGAATTAGCTTAGTCAATTCCTCGTACTTAGCCGATTCCCAGAAAGTATTTCCCAAATCCAAAAGCAGAGTAGCTTGGCGGAAAGCCAGCGTCCACTCTTCCTGACGCAAGTGGTCTTCTGCCGTGCGGTAAATTTTCTCTGCATCGCTCCATATCGACTGCCACTTTTCAATCTGCTTTTCCACCGTCGGGTAAGCGGGAACGTTTCTAGGAACTTTGTTCGCTATCGCAATCGCCTCCTCCAGCTTTCCTTCTTGAAAACTAACATTTCCCAGCCTGAGAAGATCCTCTGACCACCGATCGATTTGAGTGTTAATTCTCGGCCGCAGCGGATGGTCTTGTGGCAAAGCATTCACTAATTCGATCGCCAACAGCAAATCATCCGCGGTCCGCTTGCTTGCTGCTTGTTGAGCACAAAAAAAGCGATCGTTAGCAGAAGCCGTCGGCCAAAAAATCTTTGAGCAATTCGACTGCGAGGTCAGGTTGAGCAAAGACGCAATTGCCACAAACCCCATACCCACCGACAGCATCAAACTCACCGCCAGCCAAAACTGCCACTTCTTCGACCAGATCCGCCACAACTGATTGTGTTCCTCCGGCGGCTGCGAGTTTTCCTCAGACAAATTCGGCGGTAGTTCCAGATGCCCTCCCGGCATTTTTCCCGAAGTAACCAACTCTCGGAGCTCTTTAAGTCGTTGAGCCCGGTTTTTCCTTGCTGGTACCCTCACCAGCGACGAAGTATCCTTTGTTGACTCCAAGGATTCTGATGCAGACCAACGGTCTGGTGTTTTGCGCTCTTGACTCATATCCTCACCACAAACAACAATCAGCCTGTCTTAATTATTTCAAAACAGCGATCGCTGCTATTGACTGCTTTATAGAATGTATTCATCACTTTTAAATACTCCTGCAGGCGAAAGACTACAAGAGGCAATCGCCAAATCGCAAAAATTAAAATTTTGTGATTAGGTAATTGATAATGGGTAATTGGCAATTGGTCAAGGCCTTTATCCCCAACTCGCACTCATGATTGCCAATTACCAATTATTATCTCAAGAACCGGAGTTCGATCGCAAATCGCCGATCAGTTCCGCAAGCTGATCGCTGCTAGCTTGGTAAACCTCGTTGCAGAAATGGCACGTAGCCTCAGCCCCGCCATCTTTTTCTATCATGTCTTGGAGTTCCGCTTCGCCCAACAGTTTCAAAGCTCCCAAAACTCGATCGAACGAACAGCCACAGTGAAAGCGCACCATCTGAGTTTCCGGGAAAATTTCCAGCCCCATATCTCCCAATAACTGTTCGAGAATCTCGTGCAGCGTTTTCCCCGAGCGCAGCAGCGGCGTAAAGCCCGACAGTGCAGCCACTCTAGATTCTAAAGTTTGCACCAATTTTTCGTCCGTTGCCGCCTTAGGGAGAACTTGCAACAGCACACCCCCAGACGCTTGTACCCCGCCCGCCCCCACAAACACCCCCAAAACCAGAGCCGAAGGCGTCTGCTCCGAGGTTGCCAAATAGTGACTCAGATCGTCGCCAATTTCGCCGGACACCAATTCTACCGTACTTGAGTAAGGGAAGCCGTATCCAACGTCCCGCACGACGTACAAATAACCGTCACCTATTGCTCCGCCGACATCGAGTTTGCCTTTAGCATTGGGCGGCAGTTCCACTTCGGGATTGTCCACATAACCTCGAACCGTTCCATCAAGTCCCGCATCAATCAGAAGTCCGCCCAGCGGCCCATCTCCTTTGATGCGAATGTTGACTCTCGATTCTGGCCGTTTCATGCTGGAGGCGAGTAACAGCCCCGCCGACATCGTGCGGCCGAGGGCGGCTGTAGCCACGTAGGAGAGCTTGTGCCGCTGTCTTGCTTCTTCGGTGAGGCGGGTGGAAATGACGCCTACAGCGCGAATTCCGCCCTCTGCGGCTGTAGCGCGAATTAATTGATCGGCCATGAAAAACCTTACTTTGTCTTTTGATACCTTCTTGAACTATTTTAGAAGTTCTTGAAGGTTGTGGCAGGAGATAGCAGCTGTTGACTCGGCGGGCCTGTCCGTGCGATCGAACTTCTGAACTCGCCTCTGTTTTCTATAAAACCTTGATTAACCGACTATTTATTAACAAATCTTCTGAGGAATTCTTCAACACAAATATTTATTTGAAAAACCCATAACAACGAGTGCCTTTATTTTTCACAATCCACCGTGTTCTCAGTCATTTTATAACAACTAACAAATAACCACTAATAACTAATAACTATAGTCCTGAACGCACTCCGAAGAAATAAACCGGGTTTTTCAACCGAGCTAGAGGCTTTTAAGCCCGTGTATTTAATCTAAAAAACCCGGTTTATGACTACCGAGGCATAAATCCTAAACTAATGACTAATGACTAATGACTAATGACTAATGACTAATGACTAATGACTAATGACAAAAGCTTATCTTGTCGCTAACCAGACGATTACCAAACCTTTACCTTTGTCGTATAGAGTCAGAGGCGTAGGTCTCAGACAAATATTTTTTAGCTGGAAATAAGGGATATGCCACCAACATCCAAAGCACTTTTAGCGGAAATCCAGCATAACACAGGAGCGACTCGAAACTTGCATTTTTATGCCAAGGGCGAAACCATTCCTATGATGTCGCATGGCCTGTGGCGAGTCTGTCAAGGTCTAGCACAACTGAGTACGCTTTATCCAAACGGGGAAGAAGGACTTTTAGGTTGGGTTGGGCCTTCGATGTGCTTCGGTTTGTGGTTGACAAGCTTGCAGACTTACCGAGCTACGGCGACATCAGATGTTTATTTGATGTGGTATTCTATGGTGGAAATCGAAGCTTCTCCTCAATTGTCTCACGAGTTGTTGCCTCAAATGGTACGGCGGCTGCGGCAAATGGAAGCAATTTTGGCGATCGCCGGACAGCGGCGAGTAGATGACCGTTTGTATCAGCTACTGCTATTATTGCAACAGGAATTCGGTCAGCCTGTGGTTGAGGGAACTCGTTTGAATATCCGCTTGACGCATCAAGATATTGCTAATGCGATTTGCACGACGCGGGTAACAGTAACTCGAATGCTGGGAAAATTGCAGCAGCAAGGGTTAATCAGTCGAGATGGCGATCGGCATTTAATTCTTAACAAAGGTGTTTTTGCGTCCACGTCGGATTTGTTTGGCTGCAACCCTCAAGCAGTATAGAACCGACAGCAATTTGCATCTACATAAATTCTTCTAGTATTAGCTATCAAATCTCAGTGCATGAGAATTGTTTGTCTGGCTCTTCCTCCCGCTATCTACAGCAATATCTTTGCAGCCGGAAAAGATATAATTAACAGGTGCATCTACTTAAAAAATAAAGCAATGGTTAACTCAACTCAAGAAACACCCCAACCCGACAAAAAAGAATTAACTCAGATCGCAGCTAAACCTCAAGAACAACAAGAAGAACCGCCAAATAAGGGTGACGGCCGGAAATAGTCGATAGTTAGTTTTTATCAGAAGATTGGGTTTAAAACCCCGTCCTTGTAGGACGGGTTTTTCCATTTTTAAGTAAAATAACACATCCATCTAAACAAATGAATATGGTAGAATAAGCAGATCGGACTTGATTTAAAAACCTACCCCCGGACTGGGGGAAAGTCTACGCCCAAAACATTTTTGAGGAGATATGACTACGCACCTATGTGCTTTCCGTGGTCAGCCTGGGAACCCTATTACTAGGGATATTAAGATCGAAATGTCTTAAGAATCCTCGTGCCTTCAGGGCGAGGAGTGTCAACAGCTATTACTCGTTACCAGACTCTGCCTGGTAAGGCGGAGCCTCCAATTTGCCCCAGCAAGAATCGAGGCTCTTCCTCTGGGTATTTCCAGGCAGCTCCTGGAAGTTAATCGGGTGTGTTTACTATTGACAAATCACTCAACTTGTGTATTGCCGTTGTTCGATCGCAGCGAAGGCTTTCCCGGCTTTCCACGGAGGCGGTCCAAAGAAACCACATCAGCCTCAGAGCTCTCCCTCGCCACCCGAATCAGCAACCCCGACAACAACAAACTCGCCAACATCGAAGAACCGCCGTAACTAAAAAACGGCAGCGGCAAACCCGTAGTCGGTAAAACCCCCGTCGCCACCCCAATATTCAGCAGCGACTGTCCCACCATCACCACCATCACCCCAATCGCCACCAACTGACTCTCAAGATTCCGGGCCCGCGTCGCCACCCTCAAAGCCACCGTACCGTAGGCCGCCAACATCAGCAACAGTGAGAAACCTCCCACCAAACCAAACTCCTCAGCAAACACAGCAAAAATAAAATCGCTGTACTGAATCGGCAAATAAAATAACTTTTGCTGCGACATCCCCAAACCCACACCCCAAATGCCGCCAGAACCGACAGCCAGCAGACTTTGAATCAACTGATAGCCGTCTTGCATCGGATCCGCCCAAGGATTGAGAAAAGACATAATCCGGCGGCGCTGATATTCCCTAAAACTAATACTTAAAACCGCTAAAAGCATTCCCCCCACAGCCGTTGCGCCCAACTGCAAGTAAGGCAAGCCCGCCGCCAAAGCCACCAACCACAAAGTCATCCCGCACAAAGCCGTGGTGCTTAAATTCGGCTGCAACAAAATTCCCAACAGCATTGCGCCAAAAATTCCCAGCCAAGTAAAGCGAACTTTATTCGTCAACCGCGGCCAGTTGCCGAAAATGCGGGCGCTTTGGAGAACAAAAAATGGCTTGATCAACTCAGAAGGTTGAATAATCGGAACCGGGCCCAGAGATATCCAGCGAGTGGCCCCGTTGATGGTGGTTCCCACTCCCGGAACTAAGGTCAACCAGAGCAATCCCAGCAGCAACAGGACGCCTAACTGAGCTGTTTTCAGCAGGTAGCGCAGGGGGGAGTATACCATCAAGTTAAAACCGGCCAGCCCGATCGCGACTGCGATTAGCTGTCGTTTAAAATAATAAAGGCCGTCTCCAAATTCTGAATTTGCAATGGGATAGGAAGCCGAAAACAGTGCTGTGAGCCCGACAAACAGCCACAGAAAAGTCAGCCACCTCAGCCACCGAGCCTCAGCAGCCCATTGAGAGGCGCTGGGGTCAAAAAATGGAATGAAGCGTCGAATGTCATTAGCCATCAGTCATTATAGCCTTTCGAGCGTAACATGTTCCGACGTGCATAGGGCATAGGGCATAGGGCATAGGGCATAGGGCATAGAGCATACCTCACCACGCTTGAAAACCGCTATAGTTTAAGAATTACAGCTATCAACCCGGTTTCTAAGCCAAAGCTTGGGTTAGCAACGAGAAATTTACGACGAAACCGGGCTGAGGACAACAAGTACATAAGTCTTATAGTTATTAGCTAAAATCATAACAAACAAAAAAGAGGTCATCGCGACCTCTTACCCCTCTATTAATCCAGCTTCGGATCTTAAAGTAAACCTGTATTAGCTCCGGGCTTACCGGTAGCCAGTTGCACTTTAATAATTCTGCCGCCCATTTTCATAATTCTTTGCTGTTCCCGGAACCAGTTATCGTAGGGAACCAGCTTAGTAAAATAGGTATTTTGCAATTCGCGCTGAGTGCGGATGCGAGTTTGACTTGGGACGCAAGCAGTCACCTTAAACATTCTCATGGGAAACTAACTCCTGAGTAGGTTTACAGATTATTAGATGGATTTTTTAAAGATTGAAGGCAGGGAGTTAGGAGTCAAAACTAGCTCGTTAAAACTCGTCGGGCTTTCTCGACCAGCCTTTGACGGTCTAGCAATCACTCTCAACTTCCCTGACCTCTTTTCAAAGCCAAAGGTAACAAGTTAAAAGTTAAAAGAAGCAAGAAATAAATGTTATTCCTTCTTTCTTCTTCCTTCTTCCTTCTTCCTTCTTCCTGAGTCTTAGCTCAAGCCAGAGCAGATGTAGTCGAAATAGACGCCCATTTCTTTACCAGCGTCAGAACCGACCAAACCAGCGGTGACTTCTTTCATTGCTTGGATTGCTTGTACGGTAGAACCGATGGGCACGCCCAAGGAGTTGTAGGTTTCTTTCAAACCGTTGAGCACGCGCTCATCGAGGATGGAAGGGTCGCCAGCTAGCATGGCGTAGGTGGCGTAGCGCAGGTAGTAATCCAAGTCGCGGATGCAAGCTGCATAACGACGAGTGGTGTACATATTGCCGCCGGGACGAGTTACGTCAGAGTACAACAGAGACTTAGCCACTGCTTCTTTGACGATTGTAGCTGCATTGGCGCTGATGGCTGTAGCGGCGCGGACGCGCAGTTCGCCAGAAGCAAAGTAGTTCTTGAGCTTGTCTAGAGCGCTGATGTCGAGGTACTTACCTTGAACGTCAGAGGAATTGATAACGGCGGTAATTGCGTCTTGCATGGTTGTCTTGTTTCCTAGAAAGTGGCTGAGTCAGTCCAATTTTGGAGCTAGAATTTGGGATTTGGGATTTGGGATTTTAAGATTTTTAAGTGGCCCTTTATCTGCAAAAGCTTTTAGCTTGTTACCAGTAACGCCCAATTCTTCAATCTAAAATCGAAAATCTAAAATCGAAATTCCTTACTGCATCGCACCGATAACGTAGTCGAAGTAAGAGGAAGCTTCGGAAGCATCTTCTCCAGACAGCAGCGAACTTGCTGCACTTTTCATAGCGCGAACGCCTTCGGCGACGGCTTCAATCGGGGTGCCGAGAGATTTGTACATTTCGCGGACGCCGACAATACCGATTTCTTCGATCGGAGTAATGTCGCCAGCTACGATTCCGTAGGTGATCAAACGCAGGTAGTAGTCTAGGTCGCGCAAGCAAGTTGCGGTCATTTCTTCGCCGTAAGCGTTGCCGCCGGGAGAAACAACATCAGGGCGCTTTTGGAAAAGTTGGTCGCCTGCTGCCTTGACGATGCGTTCGCGGGATTCGCTCAAAATTTGGGCGATGCGGACGCGGCGTTCACCAGAGGTGACAAAGCTCTTGATCCGATCTAATTCACCTGGGCTCAAGTAGCGAGCTTCGGCGTCTGCGTTGACGATTGATTTGGTGACGATACTCATCTTGTGTGTACCCGCTGGATATTTTGCTATACGAACTGCTCCGCGCTGAGCTAGCGACGGGGGGCGCTTGCATCCCTTACCTTTCATGCTCAGGCAGGAGCTTTGACGGGGAAGGCTGGACTTTCCACAGTCAGCAACTGTTAAAGTTGTTGACCGGAGGCTGCCTTCGCTGTTTAACGGCGCTTGTTCTTCACGCCGGTGCGCTTATGAGTGCCTGCACTAAGCCTGTCGCTTACAATACCACAAATGACTGATGCGATCTTTAATTTACGATCGAGATTGCAGCAGACCACTTAGTGGCGATCGAGTGACTGTCCGGCAGTTAGTAAGGATATTGCTCCTCTGACACAACTACCTCTCGCAAGTATTTTGAGGCATTATGTTCACATTCTGAGTGTTACTGTAATAGTTTGTAATATTCCTTTTCATTTTTGGGCCCCCGCTGGGGTCTTCTCAGTTAAAATTTCACAGATAAAAAACTAGGTATAATTATCTCGCAGCAAGGGTTGCAGGCGATCTATGCCTCGCGAGGGAGTGGTAACGGGCGACGAGGCGAGGTTCAAAGACTTGGCCCTGAGAGGGAGGGAAGCCGGACATGGGGGGAGACAGCGGGGAGACAGGGGCCAGATGTGCGATCGTCTCACATCTTGCACAATTCTCAATAAGTCTTGGACGGGCCCGCTAGGAGGGCCCAACCCCTACTCCCCACAATAAAACTCACTCTTTGTGTTTGTGGAACAGGCTAGGGAAGCCTGTTCTGGATCGTAGTGCCAGATATCAGATCGTCGGAAATCGTGACTTTCGAGCTTGTAGCTAGATTTGACTCTCACTTTTAATTTGGTGCGCTGTGAAAAGAAATCTATCAGCCCTTAAAAAAGCTTTGCAGTTTGGCATTAGCGGTGCAGTCGGCGGTTTCGCCGGCAATCTAATCACCGAACCTTTCATGCAGCGACTCACTGGTTCGGCATCTTTTTCTGATAGTGTATTGTCCACAGCTAGCTGGTTTGGGTTGGTAGGCTGTGGCATTGCTACTGCTATCATGTTGGGCTATTATTACTATATCAAAGGCAAGCCTCAAATTAAACAGGCTTTAAAAAATGGCGGATTGTTTGGTTTAATAGCAGGAGTCATTTCTGGGGCGATCGCCGAAGCTATTTACAGCGGGATTGGCGGGGGAGACAACGAATTATTGCGAGTAATTTGCTGGGGAATAGCTGGCAGTTTGTTAGGATTTGGACTTGCACAGCGGATTCCTAATTTGGGATCGCTTCGCGGCATGGGAGGCGGCGGGGTTGGGGGTGTGTTGGGCGGCTGTTTGTTTATTCTGTTTGCTTACAGTCTATCCGGTACGGCGGGCCGTTTAGCTGGCTGTGCTGCGATCGGTTTTTGGATTGGCATCATGTTGGTTGTAGCCGAAACTTTGTTCAACAAAGCTTGGCTGGTAATTAGTTACGATACCGGAGCAAATCGCACTCTCACTCTGGGTTCGGAACCGATCACTTTTGGCAGTGATGAAAATTTGTCTATTATCTGCATTCCTAATGTTTCGCCCTTGGCGATGCGGTTTCAATTGGAAGCCGGTCAAATTGTTTGCGAGAATGTTGATAGCGGGGCGGTGAGTTATTTGCGATCGGGCGACCAAAAGAAAATTGGCAACTGTACAATTACAGTAGGAAACTCTGACTTGCCCGCTGCAACTTCTGTTCAGGTTCCGCCTACTATTAGATCGGAAAAATCGGCAGCCGATTCTTTTACCAGCGGTCGATTTTTTCTGAGATTAGGCAGTCGAGTTATTCCTCTGACTGCGGGAACTCAACTATTCACCTCTGATATACCGAGTTTAACAGCTACCGCCTCTAACGGTGTTGTCGCTACTGTCAATTCTCGATCGAGTGACGAGTTTTCGTTGCAATTGACAAATTTGTGCGATCGCGCTTGGTGGGCTACAGACATTCAAGGCGATCTAAAAATGGTAGAACCTGAAACTACCCTGACTTTGGCGGTGGGAACTAAAATCGAATTCGGTGAAATTGACGGCGAGATTGTGTAAGTAAGCGAGTACAAACTGAGATATTGCACCATTGTCAATAAACCTTTCACGGGCGGGCAGGATGCCCACCCCACAAGAAAATTTCCTCTTTGTGGAACGGGCGTCAATAAGCCTTTCATGGGCGGGCAGGATGCCCACCCCACAAGAAATTTACTCTTTGTGGAACGGGCGGGCAGGATGCCCACCCCACAAGAAAATTTACTCTTTGTGGAACGGGCCGAAGAGCCCGTTCTTAACAGGATCTTCGGCCCACCCCACAAGAAAATTTACTCTTTGTGGAACGGGCCGAAGAGCCCGTTCTTAACAGGATCTCCGGCCCACCCCACAAGAAAATTTACTCTTTGTGGAACGGGCCGAAGAGCCCGTTCTTAACAATAATTCAAGCAGAACTGCCGCTAACTCCAGTAATTACAGCCGCACCAATCAAATGAGCCAAACGCAAAGCTTCAGGAACTTTACCAGTGTCTGTCAAACGCTGGAGCACCCTCGCTATTACTTCTGGTTGTTCGCCGCACACTTGAAAAAAGAAAGGTTCAAAAGCGTAAATTATACCAGCGCGGCGCAACAATTCTAAACGGTATTCCGAGTCGGGTAAATGGCGGAGGGCTTTTTCAACAGCAGCTAAATCTGGTTGGCGGCGCATGACAGCAACGCAAGGAATTTGCAGCCGCGATGCTAACTCCGGAAGGTCAATAATATTGAAGCCGCCGAAAGCAATTCCGTCTAGCAAAACGAGATGCAATTGCGGCAGAAATTTGCCTCCGAGGAGTAGCCCAGAAATAGCATCTGTGGCATCTAATCCGTCTGGGAGGACTTGTCCCCACACCATTCCTTCAAATCGAGTTCCCCCGCAGACTATGCCCGCGATCGACACTAGACTGCCGCTTTTACGAGAAAACGGAGCGTCGTCAAAGCCAATAACCTTAATTGTGCGATCGAGCCTCAGCAAATCTGCCAGTTTCAACTTGGGGAATTCCGTAAGCTAAAGTTTTTGACATTAATTTGAATTCTAGATATAGTATCATATACGTTAAAGACCTCATTACTAAAAATATTTTAGACAATTGGCAAAAAAATACGTAGCAGCGATCGACCAAGGAACCACCAGCACGCGATTTATCGTATTCGATCGCCAGGGACAGATAATTTGCAGCAACCAACAAGAACACCAGCAAATCTATCCGCAACCAGGATGGGTTGAACACAATCCCGAGGAAATTTGGCAGCGCACCCAAAGCGTGATTAAAAATGCCCTCGAAATCGGCAATATCGACCCCAAAAATATTGCTGCACTCGGTATTACCAACCAGCGCGAAACTACAATTGTTTGGGACAGAAAAACTGGCAAACCTTACGGTAATGCGATTGTTTGGCAAGATACCCGCACTCGCTTTCTTTGCGATAAATTAGCTGAAGTTGAGGGCAAAGATCGATTTCGAGAACGATGCGGTTTGCCACTGGCTACTTATTTCAGCGGGCCAAAAATTAAGTGGATGCTGGACAATATTCCAGGATTGCGGGAAGCTGCAGATCGAGGGGATGCGATTTTTGGCAATGTCGATACTTTTCTGATTTGGCACCTGACTGGCGGCGCGCACATTACCGATGTTACCAACGCCAGCCGCACGATGCTGATGGATTTGCAAACCCTTGATTGGGATGCCGAAACTTTGCAAATAATGGCAATTCCCCGCCAGATGCTGCCAGAAATTCGCCCTTCGAGTCAAGTTTTTGGAACTGCAAAAGGATTGCTTGCAGGTGTTCCGATTGCTGCTGCTTTGGGCGATCAGCAAGCCGCTCTCGTCGGGCAAACTTGTTTCAGTACCGGGGAGGCGAAAAATACTTACGGTACGGGCTGTTTTATGCTGCTGAATACTGGTGAGGCGATCGTCCCTTCAAAGCAAGGATTACTGACAACAGTCGCCTACAAGATGGGGGAATCGCCCGCTGTGTATGCTTTGGAAGGCAGTATTGCGATCGCCGGGGCTTTAGTGCAGTGGCTGCGGGACAATTTGGGCATCATCAACACATCTGCGGAAGTAGAAACATTAGCAAATACAGTCGAAGATAGCGGCGGAGTTTACGTTGTCCCGGCCTTTTCTGGACTCTACGCGCCCTATTGGAAAGACAGCGCCCGGGGAGTAATTGCAGGTTTAACTCGCTACGCGACTAAGGCACACATTGCCCGCGCAGTATTGGAAGCTACCGCGTGGCAAACGCGAGAAGTATTGGATGCGATGAATCAGGATTCTGCTGTGCAGCTTTTGTCTTTAAAGGTAGACGGAGGTATGGTGGTAAATCACACGCTGATGCAGTTTCAGAGCGATGTTTTGGGAGTGCCTGTGGTGCGGCCTGTGGTAGCAGAAACAACTGCACTCGGTGCGGCTTATGCTGCCGGTTTGGCGGTGGGTTTTTGGAGTCAGCTAGCCCAATTGCGGGACAATTGGGCGGTGGATTTTATTTGGGAACCGAAAATGCCGATCGCACTTCGCGAGCAAAAATATCGCTTTTGGAAAAAAGCAGTTTCCCGCACATTCGATTGGGAAGAATAAATCGCTGAGTTAACCCGAAAATGCGTATTTAGTGATATCCTTAAATCCAGCACTATTTTTCAAGTTGCAAATAAATGATTTCGCTAAAGAACTTAAAAAAAATTCTCACCGCCTTTCTATTGATACTGACACTGGCATTTGTAGAAATCGCCACTAATTCCCAAATCGCCCTCGCAGATACAGCTACAAATCCCACAACGGCAGCCGAAGTTTTCAGCGCCAACTGTGCAGGCTGTCACATCAACGGCGGCAACATTATCAGGCGCGGCAAAAACTTGAAACAAAAAGCATTAAAAAAATACGGCATGGATTCCATCGCCAACATTTCCAACTTAGTAACTAACGGCAAAGGTATTATGCCCGCTTACAAAGATCGTTTGTCGGAACAACAAATTATCGATGTTTCAGCTTACGTGCTATCCCAAGCCGAAACCGATTGGAAATAGTACCTCGGTAGATTATTTAGGACTTGCGCAATCGTGCCTCATCAACCCTGTTTCTTCCTGTCTTCCTAGTTACTCAACCAATATTTTTCGGAGAACCGGGGTAACTGGTTCCCAGGCTAAACGCCTGGGAATCAATGTCCCGAGGCTCTGCCTCGCCTGCTACAATCGAGGCAGAGCCTCGGGATCTGCATTACCAGGCTCTGCCTGGTAACGAGTAGAATACAGCAGATTCCACGTTGATAAAGTACACTCATCAAGCGATCGCTGTAGGGAAACGGCACTGCCGTGTCCTCTATATTTGCTGTGTACCTCACTTACCTAAAAAATGCTGTAAATGTAAATCATCGGAGGATCGCAAATTGAAAAGACATTATTCTTGGCGTAAAACTTTAACTATTATTAGCTTGTGCTTGTATCTAATCCTCGCGGTTAGCGCGCCCGCTTTCGCGTCGATTCACAAATATCCAGAAACAGCCGACAGAGTAATGTTCCGCTCGGTACAAAGCCTGCGCGATACAGACGATAAAGCATGGCAAGTTGTTTTGTACAAGCGAGTAAAGTCGGGAGTAGTCAACTCTTTAAACCTCAGATTAGTAGGGTTCCCAGGCACAGAATTGCAGCACCCTGCGCCGCTGAAAGTTGCTGCCGGAAAGCTGGAACTTGGCAAGGCAAATGATATTTGGAGCGAGTCGGATTTGCCAATTAATGTCGGAGAATACGATTTCAAATCAATAATTTCACAAGTGGAAAGTAATCGACCTTTGCTGTTGAATTTGCCCTTGAAAAATCAAAATGAAACAAAATTGCTGGTTCCTCCTTTTGCTGTCAGAGAATGGCGGCTGTTATTAGATACCAACTAAATCTACCAATTTAATCGTACTCTACACTTAAAATCCATACAGTTTCAAATGTTACAAATCGCTATGTTTAAATTATGCCTTAAGGTAGATTTAACATACTTGAACAATAATGTGGTCAGCCCCAAAGTAAATAGATCAATTTAATCGCACTGTACATTTAAAATCGCTACAGTTTCATGTATGTATCAAATATGTATCAAAAGTAACTACATTTAAATATGAATTAAGGTAAATTTAACGTAGGTGAAGGGTAATTAGGAAATAAACTCAAAGCGGGGTCTGTCTAATGACAGAACTCGATTGTTTGAACGTGTACGTCTTCAGGGTGAATGGACTATGACTTTAATTTGTAAAATTGTCCGAAAAGCTTTGGCAACTGGTTATTTAACGGTTGAGGCAGAAGAACTGTTGCGGCAGCAGTTGCAGATGACTAAGTACGGTTTAGAAGATTTTGACGCTTTTATTACTTTGCAAAAAGAGGTGATGGAAGGTAGGGTAAAACAGCAAGCTTTGGAATTGTTGCGATCGCGCAAATGTTCTGCGATTGCTTGAATTGAGTTCGATCGACCTTTTGCAGAGAATAAGATCGATCGGTCTTTCGGGCGGGCAAGATGCCCACCCCACAAGAAGAAAATTCACTCTTTGTGGAACAGGCATCTTGCCTGTTCATAAAAATGATATGCCAAGCCAGGAAAAAGGTTTCTACTGCATTCCTAGCTGTCGCCTTAACGCTTCTGGAACATCAACGGCTGTATCCAAACCTCGAACATTCTCCCACTTTGTATTTTCATCCCATTTGAAATCGCCAAAAGTGCGATCGCTGAGGTTTGCGTCGCTGAGGTTTGCGCCGCTGAGGTTTGCGCTGCTGAGGTTTGCGCCCCTGAGGTTTACGCCGCTGAGGTTTGCGTCGCTGAGGTTTGCGCCGCTGAGGTTTGCGCGGCTGAAGTTTACGCGGCTGAAGTTTGCGCTGCTGAGGTTTGCGCTGCTGAGGTTTGCGCCGCTGAGGTCTGCGCCGCTGAGGTTTGCGCCGCTGAGGTTTGCGCCGCCGAGGTTTGTGCCGCTGAGGTTTGCGCCGATGAGGTTTGCGCCGCTGAGGTTTGCGCCGATGAGGTTTGCGCCGCTGAGGTTTGCGCCGCTGAGGTTTGCGCGGCTGAGGTTTGCGCCAATGAGGTCTGCGCCAATGAGCTTTCCGCAGTTGAGGTTTGCGCGGCTGAGGTTTGCGCTGCTGAGCTTTGCGCCAATGAGGTCTGCGCCAATGAGGTCTGCGCGGCTGAGGTTTGCGCTGCTGAGGTTTGCGTCGCTGAGGTTTGCGTTGCTGAGGAGGTTTGCGTCGCTGAGGTTTGCCCTGCTGAGGTTTGCGCGGCTGAAGTTTGCGCCACTGAGGTTTGCGCCACTGAGGTTTGCGCTGCTGAGGTTTGCCCTGCTGAGGTTTGCCCTGCTGAGGTTTGCGCCAATGAGGTCTGCGCCGCTGAGGTTTGCGCCAATGAGGTTTGCGCCAATGAGGTCTGCGCCACTGAGGTCTGCCCTAGTGAGGCTTACGCCGCTGAGAAATCTCCCAACTGTTTGGAGAAAGCCAGAATCCCCAATACAACAGCTATAACCAATGAGACGCAACAACCGACTTGCATCGTCAAGTTTACCTTCAGCATTAGGTGTCCCACAGGGATAAAACATTATTTTGTCTTTTAATTCATCTTTCTCCTGACCGTAACGGTGCAACTCCAACAGCAAAATCATCGCATTCAAACCAGCGTAAATATCTATTTGTCGCTGCCCCAATGTTGAGGTTCTCAATTGATCTCGCAGTAGGCGCATCTTCTTTTGAGGCAAGCTTTCCGGCAGCATATCAATAAATTCCCCCTCGCACCACCGCAGATAAAAATCTTCCAGACGCTGGAATAACTCCACAGGGCGAAACAGACTTGTTTCCCCTGCACCAGCCGGAGTTGTTAACAACCCCATCAAATATTCCACAATCTCTCGCTTCAGCCCTCCATAACCCAACAAATCATAAATTTCCCAGTCCATATCAGAGTCTTTAGTATTAAACCCTCTACCTTTCTTTCCCGGTTCCGCCCACTCTTCAAGACTTTCTTTCAACCGTTCCGCACACAGAAATTCACCAAAACTCTTGTGTACAAACTCTACAGAACCTTCTTTGCTGCCTTGCTGAAGATAAAAAACAGCCAAAGCATTTCTCAGAGGATGATCGTTAATCCGTTCTCGTGCTTTTTCAAGTAATGCTTTAACCGAGTTATCTGCTTTCAATCGTTGCTCAATCATCCCTACAGGAGCGCATTCCCCTCCCGACTGCACCACGCACAACGCTGCTTCTGTAAGGATGCGCCGCAACTCCTCTGTTTCCATTTCGGTCAAATTGCGATTGAGCAATTTAGACCGCTGTTTTGTGAGTACCCAATTCACAGCTTGGTTGTAAATCAAAACTTTTGCTTGAGTGCTGTTAGTTCCTTGAAAATCCTCAATTTTCAAGGTTTCGTCCCGGTGCATCGCCGCTAACAGATAAAGCAATAGCGGTTCTCGCGACAGTTCTGATTTTACATTGTCTGGACAGCATTTATCTTGCAAAAACTGCTGAAAAGCTGAGGTTTTTTCCGCCCCAAATTGGGCTTTCCACTTCCTCAACCACTGTTGCTGTAGTCCGTCATCTATCACCTGAATTTCGACTCGATCCAGGTTATCTGGCATTTGCCTTTCAATCCCTTGCAAAGCTAAAGTTCTGCCAGTAATCAAAACCCGGTGTCCCATTTCCGAACTCTGCTGACAATCCCGCTGAAATTGCCCTACTTGCTTGAGAAATTGCTCTAAACCGCCGCTACTTCTCCCCTCCATCAGCAACTCGTCAAAGCCATCCAAGAAAAACAAATATCGCGTGTTTCTATCTGTCAACCAACCGTCATCGCTAGCAAAACCAGTATTAACAGCTTCTTTTAGCGTGTCTCGAAAACTTTTTTGCAATGTGGGAATATCTCGCAGTCGAATTAACACAGGCGTCCAAATTGGATGCAAATGTTGTCGCACCCAGTCAGCAAACATCCGACAAAAAACGCTTTTACCGCGTCCGGGCCCTGCTTCGACAAACATCACCCGATTTTGTTTATTTTCATCTGCAAGCAATTGCTTTGCCCAAGTTTCTAAATCAAATGCTAGGGCACGCTGATTAACCTCACCATTTACATCAATTGGCTTTGCCTTCAGAGGCACGTAGATATCCTTGAATGAGAAATTTTCTGCAAATACAGGTTCTAGGGGTAGAGAGGCAATCTGTTCTTGCAGGTATTTGTCAATGCTTTGATATTTCTCCTGTTCCTCCCGCCATTCGCTGATAGAAGGCTGGCCAAGATATTTCATTGCTTCGCCGGAAACTGCCCAAGCTTCGATTAAATAGCGGTGAGTATTAGCAGCAACTCTCTTTGTCAAAATTTGAGCTTCATCGGCATTTAGTCCGGCTTGTTGCAGCCGCTGTGATAGCACTAGGTTAAATTCCGTGGCTAATATCGAATCCCGGAAGCAAATAACAGTTTCTTTGGCTGCTTTATCGCTCAATTCCAAATCCGCTAATTTTTTAAGCAACTGCTTAACTCCATCAGAAACCGGAGTTTGCCCGATGCGATTTAACAGACTCTCGTCTTGTCCAAGAAAATCCTTAAAACTTTCCAGATAAGCCGCCTGACTGACGAGGAAAATGCACTCAGCTAAAGTCGGCTGCTGTTGAGTTTTTTCAATGAAAAACGCCAGCAGTTTCGCCGCCATCCCGATAAATGGCAATCCAGTTCCCACAACTTGAGCTAAGGGAGAGTTCAAAACCTCTAGCAGCAAATTGCTATTGTCCAGCCCTTGTTCTTTGAACATTTTTGCCACTTCGGCGGCTGTTTTCCCAGCTTCTCCGATTCCCTCCGCTGCTTCGGCGGAACACAGTTCTTTGATATCAGTCTTTAAGAATTCCACGATGCGATTTGCCATTTTTACCTGCCCTATTTCAGAAGAGAGAATCTGAGAAAATCTACATTTAACTCTGTAAGCATTCCGTAGTTCGTCGCCACAAATCTGTTCTCAAACTAACAATTAGAAAAGATTAAGTCTCTTTTACCTTGACAAAACTCCAACAATCCGCAATAATAGTAGATTGTCTGTCTAAATCCGGCTCGGATCAGGTTAAGACATTCCAAAAGCTGGAGAGCAGTCAGCAGTCAAAAGTCCACAACGACCAATGACCAAAGACTCATCAGCTACCTGTACGGCAATTTCAACCACCATCCCATGACTTACGCAATCATTGAAACCGGCGGCAAACAATTTCGGGTAGAACCAGGCCGCTTCTACGACATCGAACTGCTTCACGTTGAAGCTGAATCCAAAGTCACCATAGACAAAGTATTTCTGATCCAGCACGAAGGCGAGGTTCATATCGGTCAGCCTCTACTAGAAAATGCCACTGTAGAAGGAACGGTTCTGCGGCATTTCCGGGGCCGCAAAGTCCTCGTCTACAAGATGAAGCCGAAAAAGAAAACTCGGAAGAAAAAAGGCCACCGTCAAGAAACAACTCGCTTTATGATTGACTCCATCAGCGTCAACGGTACAGTCTTAGCAGCCAGAGACTTAACTGCAGCAGTTGTGGAAACCCCCCAAACCGCCGAAACTGCATCAGAATAAAAAATAGTAAATACAGTTGAGGATATTATGGCTCACAAGAAAGGTACAGGCAGCACGCGTAACGGACGCGACTCTAATTCCCAGCGTCTGGGTGTCAAAAAGTACGGCGGTCAAGTTGTCAAAGCTGGCAACATTTTGATCCGTCAGCGCGGCACTAAAGTTCACCCCGGTAATAATGTTGGTATCGGCAGAGATGATACTCTGTTTGCCATGATTGACGGTGTGGTGACTTTTGAAAGAAAAGGCAAAACTCGCAAGAAAGTCAGCATTTATCCTGTTGTAGCAGCACCTGTGGCCCAAGCCGCGCCTGAAGCTGTCGCAGTTTAGTTGCGATATTTTGGGGCGTTTCTTAAGTCTCTTTTGTTTGTCTCAAAGTCTCGATCCCCCCTAGCCCCCCTTAATAAGGGGGGGACAAGATTTCCTCGTTCCTAGGCTCTGCCTGGGAACGCATATAAGCGAGGCTCTGCCTCCTCATTTTCTATGTTATTAGAAACTTACAGGAGGCAGAGCTTTTTGCAATTTGTTTCCTAGTTCCTAGGTTCTGTCGGTTCCTGACAACTTAACGTAAAACCGATAGTCCGGCAGGGGTTGAAACCCCTCCCTCAAAGCTAAAGTCCTCTAAAGAGGACTGAAGAACTTATTTTAACTGGTTCCAAGGCAGAGCCTTGGAACCCATATCTAGAGGCTCTGCCTCGACACAGGATTAGGGAGGCAGAGCCTCCGGATTAGCATTACCAGGCTATGCCTGGTAACGAGTAAGGACTGAAGTCCTCACTACGAATCGGTTAGCCTCCTCCGACAATTGTGACAACTTCTAAGATGTCGCCCTCTTGTATTTGTGTAGTTGCCCAAAATTGTTTGTGCAGAATTTCGCCGTTGTACTCCACAGCCACCAAGCGCGGGTTTAATCCCAATTGTTTGAGTAATTCTGGTAACGGTGTGCCGGTCGCACACCTGCGGCTTTCTCCGTTAACTTGCAGCAGAATTTGAGTGATCATTAGTTACTACTTATTGGTTATTAGTTATTAGTTATTAGTTAGATGCCCGATTTTTTCAAGAACCGTCCTAGATGCACTTTTACCAGAGAAACCGGGTTTTTACCGAATTTGCGGGCTGCATGGCGTCTTCTCGCAAAAAAACCCGGTTTTTGACTACCGGTGTGTAAGTCCTAGCTTACTTAAACCTAGCTTTTGCCGTGCAAAGCTTTCTGAGCTTTCAGATTCTGCATCCGAATCAACTGCGAGATGAAAAACTGCGTGACTAAAGTAGGCTGTTCTGCTTCCATAATCGCGCGTACTGCCGCAACCCTTGGAGCTCCGGCATCCAATACTTCATCGAGGTTGTTGATATCAATTCCGCCGATCGCAAACCAAGGAATCGGCGACTTAGCAGCAGCATATTGCACATATTTCAAACCCGCAGCCTGTTTATCAGGTTTAGTAGGAGTGGGGTAAACGGGCCCAACTCCAATATAATCTGCTCCCTCTTCAACGGCTCGCTGCATTTCCTGGGCATTCGTAGTCGAACGACCGATGATGCGTCCCGGGCCGAGCAACTTGCGCGCTTCCGCCACAGGCCAATCTTGCTGTCCTAAGTGTACGCCGTCGGCATCCGCTGCGAGCGCCAAATCCACGCGATCGTTCACAATCAGCAAAGCATCGTAGCGGTGACAAAGTTCGCAAAGCTGGCGCACGGTGGCCAATTTTACGCCCTCCTCTGAGGTTTTGTCGCGGTACTGCACCAAAGTCAGTCCGCCTTGCAAAGCAGCTTCCACGACTCCCAACAAGTTGTCTCTCGGCGAAGTTACAAGGTATAACTGCGATCGAAGTAACTGCTGGTAGCGCCGATAAGCCAGCAAATTGCTTTCGAGAGTATAAACCCGATAGCGCATCTGCTTAAAAGCCGCGCCCATATTTCGATCGTAAACTTTGCCATACTCTTCGAGTACCCGCAGAGCTTCTTCCACCCGAGAGAAATTCGCCTCCAGTAGCTGCTGAATGCTCGAACGCTCCTCTTCCTGCGGGTGAGTCAACTCCGTACCCGGATCTGCCGGCGTATCCCTAGCACTGCGAAGTTCTGCGACGTGCCAAGCAGCCAATTCTTGACGCAGTTGCTTGCACTCGCCAGCTAAATCGGCGCTGTTGAGACCAAACCTGCACCATTCTTCAATAATTCTCAACCCTTCGCGCGATCGATCTAGATTTGCATCTAAAATCCGGCAGAGAGCTGGCTGTGCAGGTAAAGTTCTGTTTTGTTTGTCGGTCATCGAAAATTGTGGGTGGAAACCCCGTGCTAGAAGCACGGCTTTACATTAGAAGCTACATATCTCACGGAATAATTGCTATAATGTGAGACATGACACAGAGAGCCTTTAAGTACCGCTTCTATCCCACGC